>JAYVUQ010000371.1:0-8083 GCA_043787785.1 Bryobacteraceae bacterium | reverse complement strand
GCGCAGGTTGAGCAGGAGGATCTTCCAGCCGGGGCCGGACGCGACGATGCGCCGGGGCTTGCTATCGGGTTGGGCTAGTTCGTGGGTAAGCGAAATCATGTGGGGTTCCCTGGGGGCGGGGGCGCATCTGGTCGTTGGCGATGGCTAGCCCTTCGCCCATGCGATGGGCGAGGGTGAGCCAGATATCTGCTGGTTCGGCGGGCAGCAAGTCGCGAACGGTTGTTTCAAAAAGCTGGAGCCAATCGGCGAGCAGGGCACGGGTGAAGCCATGTTCAAAGTGCTTGCTGCCGACGTGATATTGGAAGTCCCGGTCGCGTTCGCCGCCTAGGGTTAGCCACCAGAAGTAGGCGAGGCGTTCTTTGTGGATCGGCCAATCAACTACCTTGGCAAAAGGTGCGGCGAGCGTGGGGTGTGATTGGATGCGGGAGTAAAATGCGTCTACCACTTGGGTGATCACCGGGCGCGTGATGGTTTCGGCTAGACTCATACTATGCATCTAATATACATAGTATAGCAGCGGCCGTTGCCGTTGTCCAAGCCGGGGAAACGCAACTAAGTGACCGTTATCGTTGAGCCATCGGCGCGCGGATAGGTTGGCCGGCGTGGGTGGTTTCTTGTAACTTGCCGTCTTTGACCGCGAACTCCCCGTGGAGTAACACATAGCGGACTCCGGTGGAGAACTGGGCGGCTTTTTCGTAAGTGGCTTGGTCCCGGACTTTTGTGGGGTCGAAGATAGTAATATCGGCGTCGGCACCGACGTTGATACGGCCTTTATTTCGCATGGCTGGCACTCGGGCTTCGAGGCGTTGAGCGGGCATCAGGGTCATCTTGCGGATGGCATCCATCAGGCTGAGCGACTTCTCCTCACGCACGTACTTGGCAAGAACCTTAGAGAAGGTGCCGGCCGAGCGGGGGTGGCCCTGTCCTTCGATGACGTCGAATCCGTCGGAGGCGATCATCGTGAGCGGACTCAGGATGGCGGTACGGACGAGTTCCTCGGTGTTGGAGTGAGTAATGACGATGCCGCCTTGCTTGCGGTACTTGAGGAACGTGTCGCGAGTGAGCCGCTCGCCGGTGGCTCCCCACTGGAGGCGTTGATAGTCGGAGGGGAGTTTGTCCATCCAGGAATCGAAAAGAGCGGATTCAATGCGGGTGGCTCCGGCCGTGTAAGGGTAGGCTTCGGTGGTGACGTCGATGCCATGGGCGCGAGCGTCGGTGATCAGCGACAGCAGGCGGGCGGTGGCTTCCTGTCCACTGGAATTGATGTGAACGATGTGAAGCTTGGCGCCGGTGATGGCCGCGGCGGCGATCACTTCGCTCAAGCCCAGTTCACGGTCGGCATTGGCGCCGGCGGCACTGGAGGTACCGCGCATGTGGACGTGGCAGGTGGCCCCGTATTTGGCCGCGATGCGGAACATGTCGATGATCTCGCCGTACGTTGCGCCGTGAGTATAAGCAACACCGAAGCCGACGGCGGGTGCGCCTTGGCGCAAACCCTCCTCGATGCGCTGCTTCATCGCCTCGATCTGCGCAGGAGTGGCGCGCCCGAAGCCGCCGGGGCCGCTGGGCAGGAACTCGCCTTTATCGCCGAGAACGGCCATGCGGACGGGGGGATGGCCGATGGATGCGCCGAAGTTGACGTAGGACTTGCCGGCGCGGTCGGCGTAATACTTGGGAATGTCAGCCACGCCGATCTCGAGTTCCAGCGTGGTGGTGACGCCATCCATCAGTTCATAGCGGCCACTGGCGGGATTCGTCCCGTGCCAATGCAGGTCGATGAAACCAGGGGCGAGGACGAGCCCTTGGGCATCGATCTGGGCGCGCCCAGCAATTGGTTGCTCGCTGATGGCGGCAATTTTTCCGTTGGCGACCGCGACGTGGCGAATGGCGTCGAGTCCCGATTCAGGGTCGACTACGCGGGCGTTGCGAATGACTAAATCATAGGGCGCTTGACCGAAGAAGCAGAAGGGCAAAAGCGCAATCAACAGTAAGTATCGCACTGTCGAAGTGTAACTCACTTGGTGCCGTGCAGCCTGAGGTAGGCAGCCTGAGGCGAGGCCATGTTTCGCCGTTTCTTCTCCGGCTAATTGCTGGCGTTCGCCGCCAACCGTACTAGGACCCTTATACTATGAAGACGATGAAATATTTCGCGTTGCTTGTGGCGACGGCGACGGTTGGCTTGGGGCAATACGCGACGTTCGCGGAAGCTGAGCGCAAACTAGCCGATCTGGCCCGACTGAATCCAGAGGTAATGTCGCTCGAGAGTATAGGCACTTCGGCCGGTGGCCGGAAGATATATGCGGTGCGCGTGGCGGCGCGGGGGACGGTGCTGCCGGAGGCAAGGCCCGCCGTTTTCGTGGGAGCCAATCTGGTTGGCTATCACAATGCGGGAACGCAAGCGGCCTTGGGTCTGGTAGAGCAACTGCTGCTGCGCAAGGGCGATTTATTATTGGCTACGCGCACTTTTTACATTGTGCCGATGCTGAACCCCGATGCGCACGATAGCTACTTCGCTCCGGTAAAACTGCGCTATGGGTTAAACGCAGGAAAACTGGATCGAGACCGCGACGGCTTAGTGGGCGAGGATGGTGTGAACGATTTGAATGGAGACGGACGAATCACGCGAATGCGCCTCGCCGATCCGAACGGCCCCTATCTGCCCGATCCAGCCGATGCCCGGGTGTTGAAGCGGGCTGATCCGCTGAAGGGCGAGAAGGGGCTATATCAGCTCTATTCCGAAGGCGGTGACGACGATCGGGACGGAAGCTATAACGAGGACCCCGTGGGCGGCGCGCGGCCGGACAAGAATTTTGCGCATGGGTGGGCCGATGACGACCCGGAGAGTGGACCTTTTCCCGGTTCAGAGCCGGAAACGCGAGCCGTGATGGACTATGTGCTGGCGCGGCGGAATATTGCGGTGGCCCTGGTGTTCGGCCCCGCCAATAACTTACTAACGATGCCGCGCGGGTCAGGGCCGGCCTTGGATATTGGGCAAGTCCGGGTAACGCCGCAACCCCAGATGGCGCAAGCGCTGGGAATTGAGGCGAGAAGTTACTCGGTGGAAGAGTTACTGCCGATCTTACAGAATTCGCCGACGGCGCAGCAGTTCACGGGCGGAGTTTCTCGCGAGTCCATTGCTTCGTTGTTGGGCGCGGGTCCGGCCGCGGCGCCATCCGCCGAAGACTTGCGCTATTACGAAGCTCTGGCCAGCGACTATAAGAAGTTACTCGAAAAGGGCGGGCTCGATTTCAAACGGGATGGGGCACAATCGGCGGCAGGCGGATTGCAGAACTGGCTCTATTATCACTACGGCGCGATGGTGGTGGAGTTAGATATCTGGGGCGTGCCGAAGAAGCCGGCGGCGGGTGGCTTAACGGGACCTTCTGCGGACGTGATGGCCTATATCGACAAGGAGGCGCCGCAAGGGTTTGTACCGTGGACATCGGTAACTCTGCCCGACGGCACCAAAGCCGAGGTGGGCGGTTTGGATCCGTTTGTGGAGATTGCGCCGCCGGCGGGGGAACTGGCCAGGGCGGTGGCCGCGCACGCGGGCTTTGTGCAGGACCTGGCGGGTAAGTTGGCCGCCGTGAAGATTCTATCCACGGAGGCGAAACAGTTGTCTCCGGGGGTATGGCAAGTGAAGGCTTCAGCGGGCAATACCGGTTTTCTGCCGACGCACACCCAGCATGCGGTGCGGGCGCGCACCTGGCTGCCGGTGCGGTTGTCAGTAAGTTTGCCAGGGGGTGTTTCCCTGGTTTCGGGGAAGACCCAGGTGGCGAGTGAACGCCTGACGGGGGGATTGGGTCAGTTGAAGGGCGAATGGTTGGTGCGTGCGGCGGCCGGCACTAAGTTGAGTTTCACGGTTTCGAGCCAGAACGCGGGCGATGACCGCCAGGAGATCATACTGCAATGAAGCTTACGCTAGCTATCCTGTTTGCGCTGTGCAGCGCATGGTGCGCGGAGTTAATCAAGCCGGCCAAGACGCCTCCGGATCCCGCTTTCAATCGTCTGTATCCGAATGCCGAGGTTGAGAAATTACTGAAGGCTTACGCCGAGAGTTACCCGGACTGGGTGAAACTGGAAGCGATCGGGAAGGGCGGCGAAGGCGATACCATCTGGGCAGTCACGATCACCAACCCGAAGACTGGGCCGGCGGACGGGAAGCCGGCCATCTATGTGGATGGCGCCACCCACGCCAACGAGATCCAGGGCACCGAGGTGTGCCTCTACCTCATCAATTACGCCCTGAAGAATTATGGCAAACTGGCTCGTTTGACAGAAGTGATGGACCGGGCGACGATTTACGTCGTGCCGATGGTAAACGTATCAAGCCGCCGCAAATGGTTTACGCAACCCGCCACTCCGAGTTATCCGCGGACACTGATCGCCAAGATTGATGATGATCGGGACGGAAAAATAGATGAAGATCCGTTCGACGATCTGGACGGCGACGGCGAGATTACCACCATGCGGAAGAAAGTGCCGCTGGGGCAGGGGCAGTATAAGGTGGATCCGAAGGATCCGCGGTTGTTAGTGCCCGTGCAGGGTGACGAATTGGGCGACTATTTGCTTTTGGGCTCCGAAGGTATCGATAACGACGGAGACGGCTTGGTGAACGAGGATACGCCTGGCTATGTCGATCCGAACCGGACTTTTGGCTACGGTTTCCAACCGCGCTATGTACAGGCTGGCGCCTCGGATTATCCACTGCAATATCCCGAAACCCGCGCCGTGGCTGAGTTTGGTTTAAAACATCCGAATATCATGGCCGTGCAGAGCTTCCACAATTCAGGAGGCTTTATCTTGCGTGGCCCTGGAGCCCCAAGTGAACGGCGCTATCCGGCGAGCGATTCCCGGGCCTATGACCTGATTGGCAAAGAAGGCGAAAAGATGCTGCCGTTTTATAAATACGGGGTGATCTTCAGTATGTTGTATACCGCTTATGGTGGAACGACGGACCATTTCTATGGGCGTTACGGCGCGTTTGCCTTTACCAACGAGCTGAATACTCCGAAGCGACTGTTTCACAATGATGCGACACCGCAGGAGAGCTTGAAATTCAACGATGAGTTGACCCAAGGCCGGCAATATGTGGAGTGGAAGCCTTACAAACATCCGCAGTATGGGGACATCGAAATCGGCGGTTTCAAACACGATACGATTCGCGCGCCGGAAGGCTTTTTGCAAGAAGAGGAGTGTCATCGCAACGTCTCGTTTGTCTTGTTTCATGCCTACCACTTGCCTCGGCTGCAGATCCAGGAGCCGACGGTAGTAAATGTGAGCCCGAATCTCTGGCGCGTACAGGTTCCGGTGTTGAATGACCGTGCCCTGCCTTCGATGGCGGAGATTGCCAGCGTGCTGAAGCTGCACCGGCCGGACCTGGCGACGGTAGAAGGCGCAAAGGTGGTGGCAAGTGGGGTGGTGCGTGACGCTTACCTGAATCAAGTGGATTACCAGGTGAGCAGGCCGGAGCGGCTGTTAGTGAACGGCATTCCGGGTCTTCGAGCGACGACATTGTTTTTCTTATTAGAGGGCGCGGGCGAAATTACGTTCACTTACGACAGCGTGAAGGCGGGTAAGTTTACGAGAAAGATAGCGTTGCGTTAGGGATAAATATGCTGCAAGCGATTAATTTGACTAAGGGCTACAAGCAGAAGATTGTCTTGAGCGGACTGAGCTTGGAGGTGGAGCGCGGGGAGTTGTTCTTTCTGCTAGGCGGACCCGGAGCGGGCAAGTCGACGACCATTGATTTATTCCTGAATCTGATCCGGGCCAATAGCGGGAATTGCATGGTGGGTGGTTTCAATGTCGCGATGCAACCGATGAAGCCAAAGGCTTTACTGGCGTATGTGCCACCGATCATGCCGCTCTATGACCAAATGACGGGCCTGGAGAACCTGCAGTACTTTTCTAGCATGGCGGGCTTTGAGGAGCTGAGCCACGACGAGATGACGCGTTTGTTTAAAGAATTGGGCGTAGATGCGGGGCTGGTGGATCAGGCGGCCGGTGGCTATTCGGTGGACACGAGGCAACGTTTTGGTTTGGCGATTGCGGTAGCGCGCAACGCGAAGGCGTTGTTGCTTGACGAACCTACACTACATATGGACGCAACGACATCTGAGAGCTACACGAAGTTAGTGCATTCCTACGCGGAAGGTACTATTACTGGCGACCCGGCGGCGGTGTTGATGACGACTTCGTCGGCGGAATTGGCCGGCAAATATGGCCACAAGGTGGCACTTTTGAAAAATGGAAAACTGTTAGAAGTGTTGGAGGCGGAGGATATCGGACGGACTGAATTTGTCGAGCGATGTCACGAGCATTGTCCGATGCCGGTGCTGGCGTAGAGGTTTCTATGTCTTCGATTAGTAACCAGGAACATAAAGTGATTGCCGGGCAGCAGGGGCCGGTGCCGGTGGCGATTGTAACGGTGAGTGATACCCGGACGCCGGAGACTGATGTGAATGCGCGATATCTGCGCGGCCGGATTGAGGCGGCGGGGCATGCGGTGGTGGCTTACCGGCTGATTCGCGATGAACCGGACCAAGTAGCGGCGATACTGGATGAGCTTTCGGCGACTGAGGCGAGGGTAATTCTTTGGAATGGCGGGACGGGGATTGCGCCCCGGGACACGACCTATGATGTATTGGCGCGTAAGTTGGAGAAGACCTTGCCTGGATTTGGCGAACTATTCCGGATGTTCAGTTACGAACAAGTGGGGGCATCGGCGATGCTGTCGCGGGCCGTGGGTGGAGTGTATCGCGGCAAGGTAGTATTGTCGACGCCCGGATCGCCAGCGGCCGTGGAGTTGGCATGGGAAAAGTTGATTGGGCCGGAGCTTGAGCACCTGGCCTGGGAAGTGGTTCGGTAAGTAAATGATTCTCAGCATTGTCCTAAAAGAATGGAAAGAGTTCTGGCGGCACCGTGGCATGCGTCTGGTGGCGATGGGTTACCTGGCGATCTATGCGCTGTCGGTATTCGCCGCGGCGGCGGAGCATCTGCGCTATGAGCATGATCGTCTAGCGGCGCAGAAGAGTGTGCGGGAGTCCTGGGTAAATCAGGGCGATAAGAGTCCCCATGCGGCCACTTACTTTGGAACCGCGGCGTTTGCAAAGCGCTCGGCGTTGTCGATACTGGAGCCGGGAAGCCTGCCTTATCTTGGCGTAGTGGCATATTTGCGGGCCGGGGTAAGGACGGAGTTTGTCGCGCTGCCGGCACGGGATGATAGTCCGCTGGCCGGTTTGGCGCAGATGTCACCAGCATTCTGTTGGCAGGTGCTGTTTCCTTTCCTGATTGTGTTGCTCACTTACTCAGCGTTGTCGCAGGACCGGGAAACGGGCATGGAGCGGTACCTCATGGCCGTGGGGTCTAACCGGGCGACGTTGGTTTTTGGCAAGACTTTTGGCGTTGGTTTGGTGCTGTTGGTCATTTACCTGGCTGGTTTTGGACTGGGGGGCGCCATAGCTTCGGCGGTGGGAGGATTTGGCGAAGAGGATACGAGTGCCTGGTTGTTGTTGGGTTTATTTTATCTTCTTTTTAGCGCTACGGTTTTCTTTCTCGCCTTGGCGATTTCGGGGTTGTCGTCCACTTCCCGCCGGGCGTTGACGGGTGGTTTGGTGATGTGGTTGTTGATCGCGATGGTGCTGCCAAGGTGGGCGGCTGACTATGGCCGTGGGTCGACGGCAACGCCGTCGGCGATGGAACTCAACCGCATTGCCGAATGGGACATGGAGAAGGGTTTTGAGGATCGTCCGCCCCGAGAAGCTCGGCTGGAGGGGACACTGAACATGTTGTTCCAGGAATTGCATGTGGGTCGGCGGGAAGACTTAACCATGAATTTACCGGGCTTTGTATTTATTTCCGAGGCCGAGATGGAGTCTGCGTCGCAGGGCCTGAGACTGGGGCAGGCGCGCCGCGCGATGGCCGCCCAGACGGCGATGATGGAGTGGGGAGCGGCTTTTTCACCGGTAACGGCAATGCAGTTGTTGGGCTCCACGCTGGCCGGTACGGCGGCGGCGCAGCGGGACGGTGCGACGGATGCGGCGGACCTCTACGCGCATCGGGTGAGGCGAATATTGAACCG
>JAYVUQ010000370.1:0-4432 GCA_043787785.1 Bryobacteraceae bacterium | reverse complement strand
GTGCAGGTGGCCCTGCTGCGCGACGCCGAGAAGGCGTACCACACCAGTACCGGCGACAAGGTGGAGCACTGGCACCGCCGCTATCTGGCGCGCTACACCCGCAACCTCGCCGCCGTCAGCGGCTATCTGGTGGCCAGCCTTTATGAACTCACCGTCGCCGCGCGCTCCATTGTCGATGACAACTATGGCTGGGAGGTGTGGACCATGGCTAACCAGTACCCGCCACAGGCCGCGGCCAATGGCGTGGAGGTGGTGAACCTCAGCGCCAGCGAGATTTGGATCAACACGCGTAGGGTCCGTTTGCGCCGCCGCCTGCCTCGCCGCAAGCAGCGCCTCAAGCCCACCAACCTCAAAATGCGCAAGAAAGAGAGCGCGCCGGGAGAATGGGCCAAGCAGTTGAACGGCAACTCCATCTGCTCCTACCCGCCCGAGGACCTCGTCATTGAAACGTACGGCCGCTTCCTGAAGGCCAAGGCCAAGCGCATGCTGGCTGACGAGACCGAACGCGTGGTGCCCTTCACCAGCAGCCTGCTGGACGGCATCGACATCCGCGAGACCATTCGCCATTGGCACGAACGCAAGCTCTACGTGCGCGAAACCCGCCGCGCCCCGGGCGACGTCGGCGCCGTGGTGGTGATCTTCGACGAGGACGTCGATAGCCGGTACAACTACATGACCACCTGGCTCGGCGAGCACCAGAACGAAAGCGACATGGCTTTTTATGCCACCCAGCCGTTTGAGCACCTGGTGGGCCCGGGCATTGGCCGCGCCGAATACGGCGGCTTCCTGATGACCTTGCCTGCCGGCCGCATGTTCGACGTCTGGACCGACCCGGACTATGACTTTGCCGAAACCAAGAGCGAACGCCTCTTAATGGCCGCCCTCGACTACTCGCAGGACCGCCACGTCGTCTACGTCGCCGCCAAACCGCCCCGCACGGTCTTTCGCTCCATCGCCGCGCAGTTGGGTCGCAAGCTGATCTACTTGCCGATTGGGCAGCTGAATCCGACGAAGCTCAAGAAGGTGCGCGTGGTTCACGTGCTAGACGGCCACGAGCGTCGTCCCGAGGCGAAGGACTACTTGTGGTGAGCCAAAGGCTCCACGCGCCACCGCCGTCCCAGCAGGACCCATACTGCGCCGATTGACGCCCCGGCCGCAAGACGCAGCAACCCGATGAAGGGGCGGTTGGGGAATATCGGGTCTCGTGCGTAAGATGCGCCATCGATCAAGGAAAAGTCGGTGCCCGCCTTGGCCCTTGTGTGCTCCTCGATAAGGGCGGCGGTCAAGTCCTTGGTCACGCGTTACGCCACGGCCGGATCGGCATAGAGGAAGCCCACCCTAAGCGCGCGCCGTCCATTCTTTGTCCCCGTCAACGCCGTAACTTGGATGCTGCGTTGCATCGTCTCGATCACCGCGTCCATCGGTTTCCGCGTGCGGTCGCTTAGATAGAGTTGGTGCTTCAAGACGAGTACCTTTAGCCGATCACGGGTCAGCACCGGTTGCGCCACCAGCGCGACCAATCCGTTCCGCGCGCCCTCGGTAGCGACCACCGCATGCGACATGTATTGGTTCGGGATCGCCCAGGACCCCGGGAAGGCCAGCGCCATGAACACCACCACGAACGGCAAAGCCTTGCGCGCCAGATTCAAGCCATCCTGCTGAACTTGCATGATCAGTGCTCCTTTTCCTACATCCCAGACGGTGCCCCAACCTTGCGCGGGCATGTCGTTCAGCGTGGCGGCAAACTCTTCGCCGTACCGCTCTCGCCAAGCACGCGGATAAAGGGCCGCGGCCAGCCGGATCAATTTCGTGATCATGATTGAGCCAGCCGCCCGCGCCCAATGGCTACGAATCGCCCCAGCAAATCGACTTGTTCCGCCAGGTGGCGTCGGCCCGCCGCCGTCAGCGTGTAAGGCTGCCGCCGGTCGGCTGCGCGCACCGGGCGAATCCAACCCTTCCCCTCCAGCCGCGTGATTGCTCCATAGAGGGTGCCAGGGCCCAACGTGACACCGGAAAATTGGCCAATGTCCTCCATCATGGCGTAGCCATGTTTGTCACCTTCAGCGAGGCTGGCGAGAATCAATACGGTTGGATCAGTCACTATTACGTTTCCCGCTATATCGTCACACGTAGCACTTTTTCGGTCAAGAGCCTGGTGCACAATAGACGCATTCCGCTCCGTCGCCGTGAACTCCTCACCCCACCTTTCGCCATCCAGGCCCAGGACCGAGTCATGCCTGGCACCAAGTCATGCCTGGCACCAAGTCATGCCTGGCACCACCTAGATGAATCCGCACTCCGTACACCCCGGCAAGCCAGAGTGACTGGCACCAACGATAGACACCAACGATAACTATTATTGCCGGACTCCGCTAGGGACGCCTCGGACATATGAACCCACACTCGCCGTCCGTGAACTTCCCGTGCGCACCGATCTCCAACAGCCACGACCGGCTCGTGATCGCCTGCGTCGGCGCCACCTCGGCACCAGCCATACCGAGACTAATACGGGCCGGCGGCGGAGACAGGGAGGAGTTTGGGTTCGGCGTAGATGAAATCATCGAGACCGACTCCGTCCGGGAAAGGGACAGGGATGTCAGGGTTGTCGACGGGATGGTCCCCCGCCTGGATGCGGACGCTGAGGATGCATAATTCGGCGAAGCGGGCTCCGACGAAGGATAGACCCTTCGAGCGGGCCCCGGCGAGCGGGGCGTTGAAGCGGCGGACGTTGCCGTCGGAGAGGTTGAATTCGAGGAAGGACTGGCCTCCGCGGTCCACATCCATGAAGACGGCACCGAAAGCGGCGACACAAGCGACCTGGGAGGTCCCGGGGATGCGGAACTCAATGTCGGTGATGGGGCTGCCCATGGGGGCGAAGAACTTGTCTCCACTGAACGGCCCGAATTCGATGAGGCCCCACTGGTCGCGGGTGACATCCTTCATAAGGAACGAGTCCGTCGAGCTGTCTCCGGAAACTTTGAGGCGAGTGCCGGGGGTGGACATGAGCAGGCCGCGAGGGGAGGTCGTGTTGAAGAAATCCCCCGGGAGGTTGTTGTTACCCTGGATGCCGCCGACACCGTCCCAGTTGATCTCGCGGCGACCGGCAGGGAAGGAGCGGGCTTCGTTGGGGTTGAGTTCGCCGAGATCGGTGCGGAACTTAGCGACCGTGGGTTCGAGGGCGGCGGCGTTGGCGGCCGAAGCTGCGTAAACGGTGGTGCCGGATTGCGCTTGGATGGCGAGCGGGACGGAGAGGGAAAGCGCAAAGATTAGTTTGGTCATGAAGTCCTCAGAGGGTAGGAGCCCATGGAGTGTATCACGAAGCGCAACCCTCTGGCCCGGAGTGGGGCATCGCCCGGCATCCCGAGTCTCGCCCCATTCAAATGCCCCACGCCAAAAACTTATAGGGTTAAACACTTCGGTGCCGGATACTCGGCGCTGTCATCAAAAGACGAACTTGCCGCCCAGGCGCAGCGAACGGGCCGCCGATGCACTCAGGACACGCCCGAAATTGACGTTCGTAAATTCTGCCGTCGGGTCGCCGTAGGTTACAGCATTGAATACGTTGTAGCCCTCGGTGCGGAACTCAAAGTAAGATCTCTCCGAGATGCGGAAATTCCGGAAGACCGAGATGTCAAAACGCCGGACGTTGTCGCCGCGAAGGATGTTGCGTCCCGCGTTTCCGAAGGTAAACTGTGCCGGGGCCGCGAAAGCTGCCTTATTAAACCAAGCCTGTGGCGTCTGGTTCGGTACCTTCCAATCGCCCACGACGTTCGGTCTCAAATAGCCAACATTACCCGTATTGGCGATATCGCCAGAGATTGTGACATTCACCGGGTTGCCACTGCGGAAGTCCGCAATGCCGTTCACCTGCCAATCGCCCGTCGCCCAATCCACGATCCGGTTGCCCGACCGGAACCGGCGGTTGCGGCCGAAAGGCAGGTCGTAAACCCAGCCGATCACCGCGTTGTGCGGCACGTTGAAACTCGTGACGCTTCGATCCGGCCGCATGTTGTACGGATTCTGAATCGATTGACCTTCCACGCCAAAGAACCCCGAGGAGCCAACGTCAATCGCCTTTGACCAGGTATAGGCGACCGAGAGGGCCAGGCCGCTCGAGAAACGGCGCTCCAGGGAAGTCTGCAAGGCATGATAGTTGGTGTTGCCCCAGGCGCGGTCCCAGGAAATCGGCACCGCAATGTAGGGGTAAGGGGCGCGAGCGCGCCAATCGCCAGGGCCCGGCGTACGCGCGACGTTGTAACGGCCACCGATGTTAGCCCGATGGGTACCCGAACCGACATAGTTGGCGGTGAGCAACATGGACTTCGTAATCTGATGCTGCACCCCGCCATTCCACTGAATCGAGTACGAGTTTTTCCAATTGGGATCTGCCCAATAAGCCGACTGCGCAAACGGATCGGCCGCCGGCAGGCTC
>JAYVUQ010000369.1:0-2964 GCA_043787785.1 Bryobacteraceae bacterium | reverse complement strand
CCTTGGGCCATGGCGTTGGCTTCGTTGTAAAGCTGGCCGCTTTGGCTGAGGTAGACCTTTTGGTCTTCAAAGTAATCCACTTCAAAGAGGGTGCTGGTGCCTTCGCAAGCGGCGGGAGTAAAGATGGGCGTGTCCATCAGGATGAAGCCGTTGGTATCGAAGAAGTCGCGGGTGGCCCGGATGACTTCGTGACGGACGCGGGCGATGGCGTGCTGGCGGCGGCTGCGGAGCCAGAGGTGGCGGTGGTTGAGGAGGAAGTCCGGCCCGTGCTCCTTGGGGGTGATGGGGTAAGGATCTTCTTCGGAGACGCGCTGGACGATTTCGAGGCCAGTGACATCCATCTCGTAGCCGCCAGCGGCGCGTTCCTCGGCGCGAATCTTCCCTTGTAAGATGATCGAGGATTCCTGCGTTAGCGTACGAAGGCCTTCAAACAACTCTTCGGGGACGTCGGCTTTGACGGCCACGCCCTGGATGATGCCCGAGCCATCGCGTAACTGGGGAAAGGCGATCTTGCCGGACTTACGCAAGTTATATAGCCAACCCGCGATGCGGACCTCTTCGCCCACATGGGCGCCAGCTTCAATGATGCGAATGCGTGGGATCATGCTTTTTCCAACTTTTCGAGGACGGTGCGGACGCTGTCGAGCGGTTGCGGAAAGTCGTCGCTCTCTTTGAGTTCTAAGTTTAGGGGCAGTGGCGTGGGACAGTTACGCAGTAACTCCATGAGACTATGCCAATCGATAGTGCCCCCTTCCTGCAGAAACGGAAAGCGATGACTATCGTCCTGGCCGTTGTTGTCGTGCAAATGGGTAGAACGAATGCGGGCTTGCATCAATTCGAATTCGCTCTCGAGATGATTATCAGCCGACTTGGCGTAGAGCTGGGCGTGGCCGGAATCGAAGCAATAGCCATTGCTCAGGTGGGTGATGCCGGTGAAGTAATTCAGTTTGGCGGCGTTCGAGAAGCCATTCGGAATATTCTCGAGTAAGATCTCCACGCCCCGCTGGCGAGCGAAGGAATTAAGCTCGTCGAGAGAGGAGAAAGCGGCATCCATCTTTCGTTCGTCGAACTCTTCGTAAGGCACGCCGAGATGTTGCACGAGGTACTTACACGGAATCACCTCGGCAATTTCGAGGGCGCGTTTTATTTCGTCGACCATCACGATGCGTTTATTCTTGATGGGTTCGTTAATGGCGATCGCGGCGTTGGGGCCGGATTGGCCGTTTTGGTCGTCGGAATACATGGGCGAATGGAGCGCCCAAAGTTCGAGTTTGGCGTCGCGGAACCAGGAGGCGATTTCGTAGATTTGGGCCTTGTTTAAGTAATCGAGGTGCTGCCGGTTAATAAAGAGCTCGACGGCGGGAATGCCTGAAGCGAGAATGCGATCCAGTAAGGCCGTGGAGAGCCGGTGATTCTGGAATAAGTGAGTAGAGAGAACGTGATTCATTTAATACCCGGCCACTTTGCCGTCGCCGCGGCCGTCCTGGCCACCGGCGAGCCAACGTTTGCCATCGGTGGTTTCGACTTGAATCGCTTCCACGCGCGCAACGCTAAAGGTGTTGGGTTCGACGGTGTGGCCCTTGGCGCGGAGTAAGTCGACGGTATCGGGCGAGAAACCGCGTTCCATAAATAACTTGTCGGGTTGCCATTGGTGGTGGAACCGTGGCTGGTCAATGGCGTCCTGGATGCCGAGCTTGAAATTGGCGACGTTGAGGAAAACCTGCAGGATGCCGGTGGGAATGCGGGAGCCGCCGGGGGCGCCTAGAACCAGATGCAGCTGATTCTTTAAGAGCACGATGGTGGGCGTCATGGAAGAGTTAGGGCGCTTGCCAGGGCGAATCGCATTGGCTTCGCCCTCGATCAAACCAAACATGTTGGGCGAGCCAGGCTTGACCGTGAAATCGTCCATTTCGTTATTGAGGAGAAAGCCGAGGCCCGGAACCGTTACGCCGGAGCCGTAGCCGCCGTTGATGGTGTAGGTCATGGCGACGGCGTTACCGGCCGCGTCGACGATGGAAAAATGAGTAGTCTCGTTGCTTTCGCTGGCCGAGGGTCGGCCTTGCTTGATGACGGTGGACGGGGTGGCTTTAGCGGGGTCGATGGACGCGCGGCGCTGGAGGGCGTAGGGCTTGCTGATCAGGCTGGTGAGCGGCACTTTCACAAAGTCCGCGTCGCCGAGGAACTCGCCGCGGTCAGCGTAGTAACGGCGCATGGCTTCGGCGACATAATGAGTGGCGGCAGCCGAGCCGAGGCCGGACTTCTCATAGCCGGTGCCTTCGAGAATGTTTAACATCTGCAGGAGTCCAACGCCGCCCGTGGAAGGGGGCGGCGCGGTGATGATGGTGTAGTCGCCGAAGGTGCCTTCGAGGGGCTTGCGTTCGACGGCCTGGTAGTTTTTCAGGTCTTCGAGAGTAATCAGACCGGCGTGCGCAGCCATCTCTTTGGCAAAGCGGCGGGCGGTTTCGCCTTCGTAAAATTCAGTAGCGCCGGAGTGTTGAACGCGCTTGAGGGTAGCGGCAAGCTCGGGCTGGCGGAAGGTTTCGCCGGGCTCATAGTGGCGGCCGTCGCGCAGAAAGAGGCGCTTACTTTCGGGGTCGTGAGTGAGGATGCCGCCAGCGGTGAGCACCGAGCTATCGAGCGCGCTGGCGCGCGTGCGTCCGGCGGACTTGAGCGACTGCGAGAAGAAATACGAGACCGGAATGCCATCGGCGGCGAGTTTGACGGCGGGCGCGAGTAAGTCGGCCCATTTTTGCCGGCCGAACTTGCGGTGGGCCAATTCGAGGCCGCGAAGTGTGCCAGGTACGCCGGAGGCGCGCCAACCAATGACGCTGTCGCGGGTGGGCTTGCCGTCTTTATCGAGATACATGTCCGGGCCGGCGGCGGCGGGGGCTTTTTCGCGAAAATCGAAGAATGACTGACGGCCGTCGGCCATGCGGACGAGCAGGAAGCCACCGCCGCCGAGGT
>JAYVUQ010000368.1:0-2470 GCA_043787785.1 Bryobacteraceae bacterium | reverse complement strand
GAAGCCATTGCCGCGCGGAGGGTGCCCTCGATGTCGCCATAGAGGCCGGTCTCCAAATCGGCCGCTTCGGAGGGGAAGCGCGAATTCACGTAGCTTTGGAGGAAGGTTCCCAAATGCAAGGGCTGGAATCCGCACGCGAGGAAAATCTTTCGCCGCTGTTCGATCCCCTTCCGCTGTTGGATCAATCCAAGGGCCTCACCTAAGGTCATAGTCTGTTTTCAGTGTACATCTTCGGGGCTATGAGTACTGGGACATGGAAGAGATGGGCGTGGATTCACCTGGGCCGCGAAGGCTCAGCCCCGCGGTTTGCGTGGCACCCGCAATGCGTGGCCCACACTGCTCCCGCTTGGCCCAATTGCTGTCTCATTTGCCGGTATCGTATTTCTCTACGCCCTTTCCTACGTCGTGCCAGGCATGCGAGGGTGGGCATGATTCGGTGGTTACGGAGAGAGGGTGGTGAAGGTGCAAAATGCGGTAAGGCTGAGGCTCACCGCAGCTCATGCTCGATAAGTAAATCACTTCAGCGAACACAAGGCCAGCCAGGAGAAGAAACCAAATAGAATCAACAACTCCCCGGATCGTTTCGTAACTACGACACTCGCCGGATATCCGCTCCCACTGACTTCAACTTCTCCTCAATCCGCTCATACCCGCGATCAATGTGATACACGCGGTCGATCATCGTCTCGCCCTTGGCCACCAGCGCCGCCAGCACCAGCGAAGCGCTCGCCCGCAGGTCGGTCGCCATCACTTGCGCCCCGCTCAGCACCGTGGGCCCCGCCACAATTGCCTGCCGCCCTTCGATGCGGATGTTGGCCCCCATGCGCGATAGCTCCGGCGCATGCATGAAGCGATTCTCGAAGATGTTCTCCTTCACAAAACTGATGCCCGTGGCCTGGGTCATCAAGGCCATAAACTGCGCCTGCAAATCGGTCGGGAAGCCCGGGTGCTCCTCGGTGGTCACGTCGGTAGAGCGAAGCCCGCCTCCGGCTTGCACGAGCAGCGTGTCGGCGTTCTCCTCCGTCACCAGCACGCCCGCGTGCTGGAGCTTCGCGATCAGCGCGCCCAGGTGCAAGGGCTGGCAGCCGGTGACGCGGACCTCGCCGCCGGTGATCGCCGCGGCGATAACAAACGTGCCCGCCTCGATGCGGTCCGGGATGATCCGATGGGTCGCCCCGTGCAGGCGGGCGACGCCCTGCACGCGAATCGTCGAAGTGCCGGCACCGGTGATCTTGGCGCCCATCGCAATCAGCAGATTGGCGACGTCTTCCACCTCTGGCTCACGCGCCGCGTTCTCGATGATCGTCTCGCCTTGGGCAAGCGTAGCGGCCATCATCAGGTCCTCGGTGCCGGTCACCGTGATCTTGTCAAAAGTCACTAACTGCCCGCGAAGGCCCTGGGGCGCCCGGGCTTCGATATAGCCATGGTCCTGATGCGTAGTCGCCCCGAGCGATTCGAGTGCAGTTACGTGCAAGTTGATCGGCCGCGCGCCAATCGCGCAACCCCCCGGCATTGACACCCGCGCCACCCCGGCACGCGCCACCAGCGGCCCCAGCACCAGGCTCGACGCCCGCATCGTCTTCACCACGTCGTAGGGCGCTTCGGGCTTCGATAGCTCATGCGCCGTCACCGTCACGCTGTGCCCCTCGCGCTTCACCGTGGCGCCGGTATACGCCAACAGCCGCTCCATCGTGTTGATGTCGCGCACGTTGGGGATGCCTTCGAGCGTCACCGGGTCCGCGGTCAGCAAACATGCGGCCAAAGCGGGCAAAGCAGCATTCTTTGAGCCACTCGTGTGTATCGTGCCGGAAAGCCGCTGGCCCCCCCGAATCAAAAATCGATCCATTTACTTCTCTCCCGCGAGCCGTATGGCCTCGCGCACTTGTCCGTTGGCTTGCGTCAGCAACTCTGCCGCCCGCGCTTCCGGGACGTTGGCGGCCAGCGCGATGATGCGCCGCGCCCGGTCCACCAGCTTCGCGTTGCTCGGCTTCACGTTCACCATCAGGTTCGAGTAAACATACCCCAGCCGCACCATCGCCATCGTGCTCAGCATATTCAAAACCAGCTTCGTCACCGTGCCGGCCTTCAAGCGCGTCGACCCGGTAATCACCTCGGGGCCAGGCTTCGGCTCAATCGGCAAATCCACCGCCTGCGACAGCTGCGAATTCTCGGTACAACTGATCCCCACCGTCAGGGCGCCGATCGACTTGGCATGGGCGATCGCGCCGAGCACGTAAGGCGTCCGCCCGCTCGACGCAATGCCGACCAGCACATCCTGCGCCGTAATCTTCCGCGCCTCGATATCCTTCACGCCCGCCGTCGGGCTGTCTTCGGAAGACTCTGTTGCCTGGTAAAGCGCCTGATAGCCGCCGGCCATGATGCCCTGCACGAGTTCATAGGAGACGCTAAAGGTCGGCGGACATTCGCTCGCGTCGAGCACGCCTAAGCGCCCGCTGGTACCCGCGCCGAT
>JAYVUQ010000367.1:0-2552 GCA_043787785.1 Bryobacteraceae bacterium | reverse complement strand
CACTGCGTGCGCGGCTGGAAGTTCTCTTTCGATAGTGACTATCAGGGCGAAGAACTGCTCGACCGGGTTCACGGCTCCTGAATCCAAGGCATGGGCCGGTCGCCGCCACGCTGCTCCATGATGATCGGCTTCGGCGCCACCAGGCAATCCGGCAATGGCTTCACCGCGTAGTAATTGAGCCCGTAACGCCAGCGCCGTTCCATGTTGCCCATGCAGATTTCGCCGCGCCTGGCGGCAATGCCGCGCCACAATGGCCGGGCCGACACTTGCTGTTCCAGCTTCGGGAAGGCGTCGCGCTTCAAGTACGCAATACCGGCCACCGAACCGATGGCGAGCAAGCCCACGGCGGCGGCGCGCGAGGTGGCGTACTCATGGCGGAAGACTAGCCCCGCGCCGACAGCACCGAGAGCCAGATAGCGCCAGGGCAAGCTACTGAACTGGGCATGGCTGAGCCCTTCGGCCAGGGCGATGGGCAGCACTTCGGCCACCAGGGGCACTAAGCCCAATAACAGCGCGCCCGCGATGAGGGCTAGATAAGCCTTCTCCACTTCGGCCAGCGCCAGCCCGGTGAGGATGGCGGCGGCGGGCAATAAAGGCAGCAGATAGCCGGGCAGCTTATTTGTGGAGAGCGAGAAGAAGACCAAGGTCCACAGGAGCCAAGCCACGATGTATTGGCGGCGCACGTCGCGCAACGAGTCCCGCCGGGCGGCCAGCAGCAAGGCTGGCGACCAGGGGAAGACTGCGGCGATCAGCACGGGCAGGTAGTACCAGAAAGGCTGCGCGTGCTTGAGCGAGTCATCGGCAAAACGGGAGAAGTGATGCCGGATGATAAAGACATCAATGAACAGCCAGCCATTGGCGGCATAGCAGGCCGTGTACCAGGGCAGGGCGACGATGAGCATCGCGAGCACCGGCTTCCACCACTCGCTTTTCCTTTCGCGAGCGAACCACAGCACCGGCAACGCCAGCACTAATGGCACCAAGCCCTTGGCCAGCACGGCTAATCCCAGGCATGCGCCGGCGGCCCACACCAGATACTCGTCACCGCCGCTGAGCCATTCGAGGTAAAGCAGCATGGCGGCGCCGAAGCAGACGGCCAAAGGCAAGTCAGTCACGGCGAAGTGCGAATAGGCCACCCAGCCGGCCGAGGTGGCGAGCACGGCAGTGGCAAAGCGGGCGGGCAGTTCGCCAAAGATGCGGCGCACGCGGCAGTAGAAGAAGATGGCAAAAGCGAGGCTCAGCACGGCTACAGGCAGGCGCGCGGCCAGTTCGCCGGTGAGGCCCAGCTTCGTGCCGAGGCCGATCATCCAGTAAAGCAAGGCCGGCTTCTCGAACCATTCATTGCCCCACAGCCGGGGCGTGATCCAGTCGCCGGACTTCGCCATCTCTCGCCCGATGGAGGCATAGCGGGGTTCGTCGGGGTCAATCATCCCGACGCCCGAGAGCGCATGGAAATAGAGGGCGTAGAGTACCGGCAAGGCTAGCAGCAGGGCGAGGGCGGAGCGGAGTCGAGTGGCCAAACCATCAGTATACAGACGCTAAACTGGTAGCCATGCTTCCGGTTCTCTTTCTTGCGCTGCTGAGCGTCGATTGTCCGTGCGACCCCACGCAGCCCGCCACCATGGCCGAGCGCCAATGCAGCCTCTGCGCGGTAGCCGAAAAGCAGCCCCTCGACGTGCCGGTCTTTTTCGTCAAGGACATCAATCCGCGCAAGCCGAACCGTTGGCTGGCATTGCCGCGCGCGCATGGCGCCGCCGCGCATCATCTGCACGAGATGAGCCCGACGGCGCGTACCCAACTATGGACCATGGCCATTGCCAAAGCCCGCGAGCTCTTCGGCGACCAATGGGGCGTGGCTTACAACGGGGAAAAGGTCCGCACGCAGTGCCACACGCACCTGCACTTGGGCCGGTTCAATCTTTTGGCCGAACAGCGGCTCGGTACGCTGGTGGTGAGTGATGCCAGCCAGATTCCAGCGCCGCCCGGCATGGGCATTTGGGTGCATCCGGTGGGTGGCAAATTGCACGTCCATACGGGTGAACAAACGACAGAGACCGTGCTGGTGCGCTGAGTCCTTTACACTGGTGGGGATGCTCCGCTTTCGATTCTGGATTCTCCCCCTTCTTTTGCTAGCGCTGATGCCGGCTGGCGCTCAACGCAGCATTCACGGCACCGCCGAGATCAAGCTGGCGCTGGACCGGCTGAATGTACTCGGCAGCGTGTTGATGGTGGCCGCCCATCCCGACGACGAGAACACCGCCTTGCTGGCTTACCTGGCCCGCGGCAAGAAGTATCGCACCGCGTATCTCTCGCTCACCCGCGGCGAAGGCGGGCAGAATTTGATTGGTGCCGAACAAGGCGACGAGATCGGCATCATCCGCACCCAGGAGTTATTAGCCGCGCGCAAGATCGATGGCAGTGAGCAGTTTTTCTCCCGCGCCGTCGACTTTGGCTTCTCGAAAAGTGCCGACGAAACCCTGGCCAAATGGGGCCGCGACCAGATTCTGGCTGACACCGTCTACGCCATTCGCCGCTTCCGGCCGGACGTGATC
>JAYVUQ010000366.1:0-4976 GCA_043787785.1 Bryobacteraceae bacterium | reverse complement strand
CAACTTACTTTCTTCCACGGTCGCGGTGGTTCGCTCGGCCGCGGTGGCGGTCCCGCGGCACGGGGTATCTTCTCCCTGCCGCCAGACTCGATTGATGGCAGTTTGCGGCTTACCGAACAAGGCGAAGTCCTTGCCGAACGTTACGACGATCCACAAATTGCTTACCGCCACTTGGAACAAGTTACCTGGGCCACCTTACTAGCCAGCGCCACGCCCGGCCGCGCCCCCAGCCCCGCGCTCATCGACTTACTCGAAGCCCTCTCCGCGCGGTCCTACTCCTGCTATCGCGACTTAGTCGATTCTCCCGGCTTCCTCGAGTATTTTGCCAATGCCACGCCCATTGATGTCATTGAAGATTTACCCATCGGCTCCCGTCCCGCCCGCCGCCGCGGCGAGCGCACCTTGAATGACCTCCGCGCCATCCCCTGGGTCTTCGCCTGGACCCAGAACCGCTGCCTCATCCCCGCCTGGTACGGCCTCGGTACCGCACTTTCGGAGTTACCCCCTGAAACCTGGCCCGTACTTCAGAAGATGTACCGCGAGTGGCCCTTCTTCGAAGCCACCATCGACAATGCCGCCTTGGCCCTGGCCAAGGCCGACATGTTCATTGCCCAGTGCTACTCCGAACTCACCGAAGAGCCCGCCATTCGCCAACGTTTCTGGAAGTTGATTTCCACCGAGCGTGACCGCACACGCCAGGCCATCCTTTCGATTACCGGCGGCACGGAGTTACTCGCTGCTACGCCCTGGTTCCAGGGTTCTATCGAAGTCCGCAACCCTTATATTGATCCTTTGAACCTTATCCAGATTGAGTTACTCAAGCGCCGGCGTCAACTGCCCCCCGGCTCGCCCGAAGTCGAGAGCGAACACTTGCGTCACCTTCTTCGCCTCACCGTCCAAGGCGTGGCCGCCGGCATGCGAACTACGGGATAGCCGACGGCACCGGCTTGGCTGCGGCGAGCTCACGCAGTAATGCGGCAGTGGCTTTCGCCCCGCGGCTATCGGCCGTGGCGAGCGGTGTCGCTCCCCGCGCATCCTTGGCGTCCAGCTTGGCGCCTTTTTCGACTAAGTAGCGCACCACGTCGTCCCCGGCGCGTGAAGCCGCCAGGTGCAGAGCCGTCATGCCCCTCTGGGTGGCCGCGTTCACGTTGGCACCCGCCTCCACCAGCGCTTTCACGGCCCCCAATTGGGCGTTAGCGAGTTTTGGAAAGAGTTGATTATTGATCACGAAGTTGCCGAATGCGGCGGGCATCAGCGCGGTGGCACCATCGGCAGTGGCGAGGTTCGGATCGGCGCCGCCCTTCAGCAAGGCGCGCACTGCGGCTTCGTTGCCGGTTTCCGCAGCTTCAAAGAGCGGCGTGGCCAAATCGTGCCCATAGGCGAAGCGCCGGATGGGGTTGGCGTCCAGTGTCGGCTTCAACTGCGCATTCACCAGCGCGCCCTTGGCGATCAGCAGCGCGACCAAGTCGGCCTTGCCGCTACGCGCGGCCAAGTGCAGGATCGTTGCGCCCTTGTCGTCCTGGTACTTCACGTTCGCGCCCGCCTCGATCAGCCGGATGGCCGCCTCGGAGTGGCCGTAGTTGGCCGCTAGGAAGAGGCCATCGCGCTTACCGGCGTGGTTCAATGCCGCGCCGGCCTTCAGCAATTCGCTCACCGCCCCCGTATGGCCATGGCGCGCGGCTAACATCAGTGCCGTCAAGCCCGCCTTTGACTGCGCCTCCAGCGGAGCACCCGCCTTCACCAAGGCCTGCAGCACCTCCACCCGGCCATCGGCCGCCGCCCACATCAAGGCCGATTGGCCCAGCCGGTTCTCTTGTGGCTCCGTCTTGGCGCCTGCGGCCAAGAGCGCTTCGACGGCTTCACTGCTGCGCCCTCGCACGGCGGCCATCAGTGGGGTTTCGCCGTTCCATCGCTCGGCATTGACGTCGGCCCCGGCTTTCAGTAAGCGCTGCACGACGGCGGCATGGCCCCGCGACGCCGCCAAAGTGAGCGCAGTGTCGCCGTTTTCGGTCTTCTTTTTGGGGTCGGCCCCGGCAGAGAGCAGTAAGTCGACCACAGCGCTATGGCCCTCATGCGCGGCCCAAGCCAGCGCCGTAGTGCCATCGGGCATCGTTTCATCCACCAGAGACCGCTTGGCCAGCAGTAGTTTTACCTTCCCCGCGTCGCCTTCCCGCGCCGCGTCGATCAATTCCAGCCCGCGGGCGGAAATAGTTGTCAGAAGAATAACCAGCAGGGTACGAACGGACGTCATCATTAATAAGATAGTTCAAGTTTGATGAAACGTTACCTTTTCTATTTGATGTTTGGCGGCTGCTGGTTAGTGGGCCAAGCGGCCGACGACCAGTTTTCGTCTTCTATTCGCCCATTTCTTACCCGCAATTGCCAAGGCTGTCACAACGCCAAGAACAAAACAGGCGGTTTGGCGGTGGATCAACTCACCTCAGCGGCCACCTTGACCACCGACGCCGATGCCTGGGAAAAGATTGTCCGTAAGGTGAAGACCGGCGAAATGCCGCCGGTCGGCTTTCCCAAGCCGACCGCCGCCGCGGCTACCACTTTTACTCATTGGGCTGAAACTGAGCTGGACCGCTTGGCTACCCTGCGCCCGGATCCGGGCCGCGTCACCATCCATCGCCTCAATCGCACGGAATATAACAACGCCGTACGCGACTTACTGGCCGTGGACTTCACCCCCGCCGACGACTTCCCGGCCGACGACGCCGGCTATGGGTTCGACAATATCGCCGACGTGCTTTCTTTGCCGCCGCTATTGATGGAAAAGTATCTGAACGCGGCCGGTAAGGTTTCGCGCCAAGCTTTGGGCCTGGTGAAAACGACGCAGGCGCTGGACAAGTACACGGCGGACAAACGTCGCTCGCAGCGGGCTCGGGTTAGTGACGAGTTGCCGTTTGGTACCCGCGGTGGGTTGGTGGTGAAGCATCGTTTCCCCGTCGATGGCGAGTATCTGGTGCGCATCCGGCTCTCGGGCCAGTTCGACAAGACCCTGCCCGCGCCATTGCTCGATCTTCGCCTGGACGGTACTCGCATCAAGCTCTTTGCGACGCCCATCAGCATGGAGGAAGAAGAGGAAGAGAAGCGGCGCTTTGAGATGCGCGTGCCCGTGACGGCAGGCCGTCATGAAGTGGCGGTGACGTTTCTCGAGGAAACCTGGAAGACCGAGGACGCCCCACCCAAGCTCTTGAATGTGGACTTTGTCGAAATCGGTGGCCCCTTCAACCCCAAGCTCAACCTGAACAGCCCGAGCCGCCAGCGCATCTTCACCTGCAAACTGCAGACAGACGTCTGCGCGCAAACCATCGTCACCGGCTTGGCCCGCAGGGCCTACCGGCGTCCTGTCACCGCCACCGAAACCTTGGCATTGATGCGCTTCTTCCGCATGGGCCGTCAGGACAGCGGTACTTTCGATGGCGGCATCCAGTTGGCGACGAAATCGATGTTAGTGTCGCCAAACTTCCTTTTCCGCATGGAGAGCGCGGGCGTGCCAACGAAGGCGGGCGAAGTGCCGGTGGAGCGCGTCAGCGACATTGACCTCGCTTCGCGCTTGTCATTTTTCCTCTGGAGCAGTATTCCTGACGACGAGTTGCTCACCGTGGCCACGCAAAAGAAACTCCGTGAGCCTGCCGTGCTGCGGGCGCAGGTGAAGCGCATGCTGGCCGATAGTAAGTCGCGCTCGCTGGTGAGTAACTTCGCCGGCCAATGGCTGCATTTACGCAACCTGGCGCAGATCAAGCCGGACCCCGATAAGTTCCCCGAGTTCGATACCGAGCTACGCGAAAGCCTGGGCCGCGAAACGGAGCTCTTCTTCGACGCTGTGATGCGCGAGAACCGCAGTGTGCTCGACTTCCTGGATGGGCCTTTCTCTTACCTGAATGAGCGGCTCGCCAAATACTACGGCATTAAGGGTGTAGAAGGCACCCGTTTCCGCCGCGTGGCATTAGCTGGCAGCGAGCGCAGCGGCGTTCTGACGCAGGGCAGCATCCTTACCGTATCTTCGTACCCTACGCGCACCTCGCCCGTAATCCGTGGCAAGTGGATCCTCGAAAACTTCCTGGCCGCGCCGCCGCCGCCACCGCCACCGAATGTGCCGGAACTGAAGGCCGAGGAGATCGGCTCCACTGCCTCCATGCGGCAGCAGTTGGAACTCCATCGCACCAATCCGGCCTGTGCCTCGTGCCACGCGCGGATGGACGCGATTGGCTTTTCGCTCGAGAATTACGATGCCATCGGACGTTGGCGCACCATGGACGGCAAGTTCCCCATCGATGCCTCCGGCACGCTGAATGGCGTTCAACTCAACGGTGCGGCCGACCTGAAGGCGTTATTGCGCGGGCGGCAGGACGAGTTTGTTGGCTGCCTCACCGAAAAGCTTCTCACCTATGGGCTGGGCCGGGGGCTCGAAAGGGCCGATAAGCCCGTAGTAAGATCAATTAGCCGGAATCTGGCTCGCGATGAGTATCGATTCTCGAGCTTGGTGCTGGGCATTGTCGAAAGTTTGCCGTTCCAAATGCGGCGCGCGGCGACCGTCAGTTCGAAGCCTTCTCCAGTAAAGTTAGCCGCCCTAAAAGTAGCAGTAGCGAGGTAGTTATGTTTATCACCCGTAAGTCTCTCGATCGCCGGACGCTCTTGCGTGGCTTGGGCCTGGGCATTGCCTTGCCCATGCTGGACGCGATGACGCCCGCCTTTGCGGCCAGCAAGGTAACTGCGGCTGCGCCACGCCGGCTGGCATTTTGCTACGTCCCTAATGGCATCATCATGCCCGCCTGGACGCCTACGGGTGAAGGCAAGGACTACGAACTGAGCCGGGTGATGCAGCCCCTCGCCGCCTACCGCCAGAGGATGCTGGTGCTCTCGGGCCTGGCGCACAAAAACGGGCAAGCGCTCGGCGACGGCCCCGGCGACCATGCTCGCGCCGCCGCATCTTTTTTGACTGGCGTCCACCCCAAGAAGACCGAAGG
>JAYVUQ010000365.1:0-4228 GCA_043787785.1 Bryobacteraceae bacterium | reverse complement strand
CTTGGTTTCGCCTGGCATCCCAGCGCCAACTCCCCTTGGGTATTCCGCGGCGGCACCGGGCTCTTCTTTGACCGCTATCCCCTCGCCTTTTTGAATGACGCCGTCCAAAAGGATGGTGAACATGGCTATGAACAATATGCCACCGGCACGGCTGCCCAACGTGTCTTCGCCCTCACCGCTGGCGGACTCGCCACTAGCCCGTTTGCCTTTTTGCCCCGAGGCCGCTACAGCACCTCTCAGCACTTCCCCTCCACCTATGGCGCACGCGTAACCGCCGGCATCGAACGCAGGCTGGATAAAGATACAACTTTTTCGCTTGAATATACTTTGGCCCGCGGCATTAGCCTGCCCCGGGTGCGCAATATCGCCGATGCCATGCGGCCCAACTACTTGCTGGAACAAACGGCCCGCTCCGCTTACCAAGGCGGCACGTTTACCCTGAACCGCCGCATGGCCCGGGAGCTGACTTACTTAGTCAGTTACACGCTGGCCCGCACCTTTGACGACGCGTCGGACTTTGACGAACAGCCCAACCGGCCGAGTAACCTTCGGCCCGAGTGGGCGCTTTCCCGCCAACACCAGTTACATCGTCTCAGCGGCAGCGCGCTCTTTGAGCTTCCCACCGAAGACCTTCGCTTACCCGCGTTCCTCAAAGCCGCTGTCAAAGGGCTAACCTTGGCTCCCATCTATTCCTACGGAAGCCCCCGCTCGCTCAACGTCATTGATGCTACTGACTCTCAGCGTAGCGGCGCCTATCCCATTTCGTCACGCCCCTTCGGCCTCGGCCGCAACCCCAATTACGGCCCCGCCATCCATTCCTTTGATCTACGCCTCTTCAAATTCATCCCCGTCTTTGAAGGGCGCGCCAAATGGAACGTGGGTATTGAAGCCTTTAACCTCTTGAACCATACCAATTCGCTCCGCGTCAGCCCTTACTATGCCGCCCAGGGCGCCCGGCTCAGCAATTACGCCCGCCCCATCGAAGTACTCAACGCACGCCAAGTGCAGCTCTTCGCGACGCTCGAATGGTGAGTTTTGAAGAAATCCGGACCGTGTCAACCGGTTTTCCGAACTCCGCCGCCAGCATTTGCGTAGCTCAATCTGGTGCGACACCCTCTTCACATTGCCAGAACGTCCGGTTAGCGGACGCGCGCGCGAAGGGCTTTGGCCCAAATGAGTCCACCTTTCGCGCACTCTTTGTTGTAGAGTTCGTACTCAGAAAGGTGTTTTGAAATGTTACCGTTCGTCATTGCTGGCGCAGGGGCTATCCTGCTGCTGGTGCTCCTGGTTTGGTTCGTCATCGGCCTCGTCATCATTCGCGAGGATCAAGTGGGCGTGGTGGTGAAGCGATTCACCTGGAATGGCCGCAAATTGCCCGATGGCCGCGTCGTTTCGCTCGAGGGCGAGGCTGGCTACCAAGCTAAAACTCTGGCCCCCGGCATTCACCCGTTCTATTGGCCATTGCAGTACAAGGTGGAGAAATTCCCCATCACCATTATCGAACCTGGCACCATCGGCCTGGTGATCGCCAACGACGGCTCTCCCATGCCAGTGGACCGTGTCCTTTGCCAACCCGTCGCTTGCGACGACTTCCAATCGGCCGACAAGTTCCTGCGCGGCGAAGGCCAGAAAGGGCGTCAATCGGCGATCTTGACCGCGGGATTCTATCGCATCAACCCCGTCCTCTTTCGGGTCGTCCCAAATATCCCGATGACCAAGATTGGCTCTGACAAAGTCGGCATTGTCACCGTGATGGACGGTGCGCCCATGCCCTCCGGCCAGATGGCCGCCAAACGCGTCGATGGCCACGAGGACTTCCAGAACCCCGCGGCCTTCATCCACGCCGGCGGCGTCCGCGGCCTGCAGGAACAGATCATCCTGGCCGGTAACTACAACCTCAACCCCTGGTTTGCCGAGATCGAGCAGGCTGATCTTTACGAAGTCCCTATCGGCTATGTCGGCGTGGTGGTGAGCTTCGTCGGTGACGACATGAGCGACATCTCCGGCGAGCAGTTCACCCACGGCAACATCGTCCGCAAGGGCGGTAAAGGTGTGTGGGACGAGCCACTCTATCCGGGCAAGCATCCGCTGAACTCGCGCATCATGAAGGTGGAGGCCGTACCGACGACGAACATCGTCCTCAACTGGGCGACCGCGCGTTCGGAAGCCCATAAGCTCGACGAAAAGCTCTCGACGATTACCGTCCGCTCGCAGGATGGCTTTAACTTCACGCTGGACGTTTCGCAGATCATCAACATCGGCGCCACCAAAGCGCCCTGGGTTATCTCGCGCGTCGGCAGCGTCCGCAATCTGGTGAACCAGGTGCTGGAGCCGATCGTCGGCAATTACTTCCGTAACAGCGCGCAGAATTACTCGGTGCTGGACTTTTTGTCGAACCGCGCCGGACGCCAGCAGGAAGCCCGCCAGCATATCACCGACGCCATTCGCGAATACGACGTCCAAAGCGTCGATACGCTAATCGGCGACATCACCCCGCCGCAGGAATTGATGCACACGCTCACGGCGCGCAAGATGGCCGAGGAGCAACGCAAGACCTTCCAGATTGAGGAGCAAGCCCAACGCACGCGCCAGGAACTCGAGCGTCAGAAGGCCCTGGCCGACAAGCAGAAGGAATTGCTGAACTCCGAGCAAGACGTCCGCGTGGCCGAAATGCGCGCCAAAGCTGCCGTCGAAGCCGCGCAGGGCGATTCGCTGGTCATGTCCCGGCGCGCCGAGGGCGAGGCGATGGCCAAAAAGCGGATCGGTGAGGCCGAGGCTGAAGTAGTGGCCATTCGCGGCCGCAACGAAGCTGAGTCCATCCGGGCTATCGGCCAGGCGCGGGCTGACGCTTACCGGCTCGGTGTGGAGGCGATGGGCGAGAACTACTCGCTCTTGCAGATCTTTACGGTGCTAGCCGAAAAGGGCATCCGCTTGACGCCGGATGTGCTGGTTTCGGGCGGGGAGAAGTCCGCATCGGCGACCGATGGCTTGCTGGCCGTGCTGCTGCGGGACACCGTCAAGAAGCCCTGACCGGTTCGGCTAGCCACCTGGGTGACCCTCTTTTTCGTTGCCCGCTATGCCGCGCTCCTGGGCCTGTTTGCGTTTCTCGGCTCCGACACTCGGATCCGTGGCTGCCCTGGCGCGCGCGTATTTTGTTACCATCCCGGACAACCCATGATCGTCACCGTTCAACAGCACATCGCTCAACAGCAGGAAGCCCTCTATCCCGGCGCGCGCGGCACTTTCTCCTGGCTTCTCTCCGGTATCACGCTCGCCACCAAGATGATTCAGGCCCGCATTCGCCAAGCCGGTTTGCTGGATGTCGCCGGCTCTGCCGGGGCCACCAATGTCCAAGGTGAAACCCAGCAAAAACTGGATGTTTACGCCAACGAAGCGCTGCTACACTGCCTGGGCGTGCGCGATGCGGTGGCCGTGCTGGTGTCCGAGGAAAACGAAGAGCCTGTCACGTTCGACCGGGCTCCGGAAACCGGCAAGTACGTCGTGATCTTCGACCCCCTCGATGGCTCGTCAAACATCGACGTGAATGTCAGTGTCGGCACCATCTTCTCGATCTTCTTACGTCCGGAAAAACCGGGCGGCGCGCCGAATGCGGCGGCCTTGCAGCCGGGGGAGAAGCAAGTAGCCGCCGGATACGTGGTGTACGGTTCGTCCACCATGTTCGTATACACCGCCGGCAACGGCGTCTTCGGTTTTACGCTCGATCCGAATATTGGCGCCTTCGTGTTGAGCCACGACAATATGCGCATGCCGGAACAAGGCACTTACTACTCCGTCAATGAGGCGAACGCCCCGAACTTCCCGCCGGCTTATCAGGAGTACGTGGCGCAGCTCCGCAACGGAGATTTGGGACGGGAGTATAGCTCGCGCTACATCGGTTCGCTCGTTGCCGACTTCCATCGCACCCTACTCAAGGGCGGCGTCTTTTTGTATCCACCGACGAAGAGCCATCCGCAAGGAAAGCTGCGCCTGCTGTACGAAGCCAATCCATTGGCCTTCATTGCTGAACAAGCCGGCGGCTTCGCGAGCCACGGCACCGGCCGGATCCTCGAAATGCGGCCCGAAGGGATCCACCAACGCACGCCCTTCGTCACCGGCAGCCGGGTAGAGATGGAAGCCTTCGCCCGAGTGATGCGATCCGCCTAGGCGATGCTACGTCGATACCGTCTCTGGTGTCGGCCTGCACCTCCAGTGGCCTGACTCATCTAGA
>JAYVUQ010000364.1:0-2847 GCA_043787785.1 Bryobacteraceae bacterium | reverse complement strand
CGGGCATGCACTGAACCTCTTCTCTGATGAGAGTCTCTCAGCCTCTCAAGTCCGATGGTATCAAAAGCTCGGCCACGGCCTCTCGATGGCACGCGAGGGGAGCAGGAAAAGAGCTTCTTGAGGGTGGCGTCGTACTTCATACCTTGGGCGCGAGCAGGACCAGGATTTCGGGGCGACCGAGGTCGGCTTTCGAGATGATCTGGACGGGTAGATCGAGGCGGGCGGGCGGAGTGCCGCCGGCGAGTTTGGTGGCCAGTGACTTCACCACTTCATAGCCCATCCGCCGCGAGTCCTGAACCAGCATCAGGTCGATGGTGCCGGCCTTGAGGGAGGCGATGTGAGAGTCGCTGGTATCGAAGGTGATGAGCTTCACTTTGCCCGACAGGCCACGGCTTTCAATCGCCTGCATGGCACCTAAGGAACTGGCTTCGCTGGAGGCGAACAGGCCAGCCATGTCAGGGTGAGCGGTAAGCATGTTTTCGGCTGCGGCGCGGGCTTTGGCCCGATCGGCCATGCCGTATTGGCGGGCGGCGATGGTAACACCGGGGTACTTCTTCATGGTGGCTTCAAAGCCTTGTTCGCGCAGCATGGTGGAAGTGCCGCCCGGCTTATGCATCACCATGCCGACTTTGCCCTTTGCGTTAGTCAGGGCTGCCAGCCGCTCAGCGGCGGTGACTCCGGCGGCTAGGTTATCGGTGGCGACGAAGGTGAGATAGCCCTTGGCGTTGACGCCCGAGTCGAAGACCGAAACGGGAATGCCGGCATCGATAGCCCGCTGGACGGCCTGGCTCAGCGTGTTCTCGTCGGTGGCGGAGATGGCCAGAGCACTTACTTTTTGGGCCACCATGGCATCTACCACTTGGATCTGCCGGGCGTGGTCCGTCTCGTCCTGGGGGCCATTCCAATCGATGTCGAAGGCGAACTCAGCGGCGGCTTGCTTCACTCCGGCATGGACGGCCATGAAGAAGAGATGCGACGTGGCCTTGGGCACCACCCCGATCACGCGCCGGCCACCGCGGTTGCAAGCAGCCAGAGCGGCCAGCGGCACTAAGTGGCGACGGGTCATGAGTAGATACCGGGAGCCTCGTGACCCAAGGCTTGGACGTATTCGACATAGGTGCCGGGATAGACGCGAGGCTCGCGTTCTTTGCCGGTTTCGCCGCCCAGTTCGAGGACGCGAGAGCTGAGGCCCCGCAGGAAAGCGCGGTCGTGCGAGACGAAGATCATGGTGCCTTCGAAGTTCTTCAGCGCGCCGACCAGCATCTCCTTGGTGGCCAGGTCGAGATGGTTGGTGGGTTCGTCCAGTACCAGGAAATTGGGGGGATTGTAGAGCATGCGGGCCATCGCCAGGCGCGACTTTTCGCCGCCGGAAAGCGCCCGAATCTGCTTCTCCGCATCGTCGCCCGAGAACTGAAAGGCGCCGATGAGTGAGCGCAGGGAGCCGATGCTCTCATTAGGAAAGTCGTTCTGGAGCTGGTCGATGATGGTGAGGTTCGAGTCCAAAATGTCGAGGCTCTGCTGAGCGAAATAACCCATGTTGAGGCTGGCACCCAAGCGGACGCTGCCTTGGTCGGGCTGCGTGGCTCCAGCAATCATCTTGAGCAGAGTGGTTTTGCCGGCCCCGTTGCGGCCCATGACGGCCCAACGTTCGCCACGGCGGATCGTGAGATTCAGACCCTCATAAATGACACGCTTGCCGTAAGCCTTGTGCAGGTTTTCGATGACGGCCACTTGGTCGCCAGAGCGTGGTGGCACGCGGAAATCGAACTTCACCACCTGCCGTTTTTTCGGCATTTCGAGCTTTTCGATCTTGTCGAGTTGCTTGATGCGGCTCTGTACCTGCGCGGCCTTGGCGGCGTGGGTCTTAAAGCGCTCAATGAAGCGCTGCTCTTTGGCGAGCATGGCCTGCTGGCGGGCGAAGGCGGCTTGGTAATTGGTTTCGCGGATGTCGCATTCGCGCTCGTAAAAGTCGTAGTCGCCAGAGTAGGTGATGATTTCACCGGCGTCGATTTCGGCGATCTTGGTGACGATCCGGTTCATAAACTCGCGATCATGCGACGTCATCAAAAGCGCGCCGGGGTAGGCCTTGAGGAATTGCTCAAGCCAGATGATGCTCTCCAGGTCCAAGTGGTTGGTGGGTTCGTCCATCAGCAAGACGTCGGGGCGGCCCAGGAGCACGCGGGCCAAGGCGACGCGCATCTTCCAACCGCCAGAGAGAGCGCCGACGTCGCCATCGATCTGGTCGTCTTCAAAACCGAGCCCATGGAGCACTTCGCGGGCTTGGGCCTCCAGCGTGTAACCGTCGAGGTGCTGGTATTCCTCCTGCACTTCGCCGAAGCGGTCGAGGATTTTGTCGAGTTCGGCGGCGCGGGCGGGGTCCTCCATGGCGTGCTGGAGGGCTTCGAGCTCATGATGCAAGTCACCCACACGGCCACTGCCGGCGATAGCTTCGTCGAGCACGGAGCGACCGGTCATCTCTTCGACGTCCTGGCGGAAGTAGCCGATCGTCATCTTCTTCGGCAGCGAAACGTGGCCTTCGTCAGCTTCTTCTTCGCCAACCACCATGCGGAAGAGGGTCGTCTTGCCAGCGCCGTTGGGGCCAACGAGACCGACCTTATCGCCGGGGTTGAGCTGAAAAGAGGCTTCGACGAAAATCAGCTGCTTGCCGTACTGTTTATTGATGTTAGAGAAAGAGATCATCGACTACTCCAAGCTACCAGATCTGTGCCGGTCGGTGACGAAACTGACCCGGGAGTTGCTGATTCCATTGTGCTTATGTGTTTTCTTCGCCCTGGCGAATCCGGGCAGGACGCGAGGGCCTCTATTTAAGGATCGCATGGCAATGCA
>JAYVUQ010000363.1:0-1751 GCA_043787785.1 Bryobacteraceae bacterium | reverse complement strand
CACTGCGTTCGCGGCTGGATTGGGGTTACGTCTTCGGTGCGGGAGTGTGTACGGAGTGCTGTTCCTGGGGCTCGTTTAACTTGATTTCGATGGTGCGTTCTTCCTCGTTGACGTCGTAGGTTTGGCCGAAGGTTTGGTAGCCTTTGGCGATTACTTGGATGAGGAGTTTGCCTTGGGGAATGGGAGGGATTTTGGCCCAGCCTTCCTGGTTGGTGCGCAGTTCCCAGTTTTTGACGATCTTCTTTCCGAGCTTGACGGTGGACCGGCCTTGGACGAAGCGAACGACTACGGCGGCGCGGTCAATCGGGTTGCCGGCTTTGGTTTTGACTTCGATGCGGAGGCGCGTGGTGAGGTCATCGGCGCGCAGGAGCGGGAGGAGAGGCAGGCTCAGAAACAACAGACGACGGGTAAGCACGCTTCTATTGTAGCTGCTGCATGAATTCGAGAAAGCGCTCGGCGTAACGGTCGAGCGCTTTGCGTTCGCCGCCTCCTAAGAGCGGGGAACACATCTCGTAGGCGACGGTCGCTTGGGAGCCTCCCGCGGCCAAGCCGCCGAGGAAAGCGCGGTAGTCGATGAAGCCTTCGCCCATGGGCACGGCCTGGACGAGCGGTGTGCCGGGCTCGTAGTTCACCAAGGCCGGGTTGTAGCGATAGCGGGGGCGTCGCTGGTAATCGGCGACGGTGGTGTGGATGGTGAAGGGTGCGAGGCGGCGGGCTGGCGTGGCGAGGTCGGTTTCGCCGTGGAGGGCGGGGGCCCAGGCATCGAACATGGCGCGGCAGGCGGGGTGGTTGACGGCCCGGAGGAGGTCTTCGAACTGTTGCCAGCCGACGGCGAGGTCATGGTGATTTTGGACGCCGAGGGTGACGCCGAGGTCCGCGGCGTAGGTGGCGGCTTCGCGCAGGGTGTCGATGAGCAGTTGCCACTGGGTGCTGTAAGGGGCGCTCGAGTTTTCGTAGCCGGTAAAGATGCGCAGGCGCTCACCGCCGAGGTCGCGGGTGAGCTTGGCTAGTTCGACGATGTAGGCGACTTGGAACTCGCGATGGGGGATTTCGGCGTGTTCGAGGTCGGCGGTGAGGTTGGTGTAGCCGGCGATGACGAGATCGCGCAGGCCGCGCTTTTCGAGCTGAGCGCGGAGCGCGGTGCGCTGGGCAGCGTCATAGTCGAGGGGGGAGACGTGGGGGCGCTTGGCCATGAGCATGACGCCGCCGAAGCCGAGGTCGGCGGCATGGTTCACGAACGCTTCCACGCTCAAGGATTCCTGGCCCCAGAAGCCAGCGTAGGAAACGGAATGGAGCAAACGGGTGCCGAGCATTTCCCGATTGTAGGCCGAACCGCTAGACTAGAGGGTGATGACCACCGTTGCGCCGCTCATGGATACTTACGGCCGGATGCACGATAACTTGCGCATCTCGGTGACGGACCGGTGCAACATTCGTTGCTTTTATTGCATGCCGGAGACCGGGGCCGAATATGTGGATCGCGCCGAGATTCTCACTTTTGAAGAGATTGAGCGATTCGTCCGCATTGCGGTGGATTTGGGCGTCACCAAGATTCGCTTGACGGGGGGCGAGCCGCTGGTGCGCAAAGATTTGCCGGTGTTGATCGCGGCGCTGAACAAAATTCCCGGTATTCGCGATATTGCGTTGACGACCAATGGGGTATTGCTGGCTGACCAGGCGCAGGCGCTTTACGATGCGGGTTTGCGGCGGTTGAATGTGCATCTGGATACGCTGGACCGGGCGCGCTTTGA
>JAYVUQ010000362.1:0-5473 GCA_043787785.1 Bryobacteraceae bacterium | reverse complement strand
TGCGCGTCCAGAAACGCCCACTCCACCTTGCGCAACTCCGCCGGCGTGCGTACTACGGAAGTCAGAATCTCCGCCAAACCTCGCGCCAACCCCAACACTCCCGCCTCTTCCGGCGTTAGCACACCCCGATAGATGCGCGCCCCCCGAATCTCACCCGTAAACCGTAACCCATTGCCGGCCCCAATCCGCAATGCGTCTTTAGTGGCAAAATCCTGATTCAGATCGTCCACTAAGTAAGTCAACTTGGCTTCCCTGCCATCGATGTACAAACGAATTCCCTTGGCCTCGCGAGACCCGTCGTAACTCACCGCCACATGCGACCATTTCCCCAGCGGTAAAGCCTCCTGGCTCTCCACCCGTAAACAATCATCCAGCCACCGCAATACGAAGTTCACCTGCACTTTTCCCTTACGCAGATAGACCCCGTAACCCGCCTCTTCCTCCTTGTCACCGGCCCGGGTTAGGATGGCGCCTTCGGGCGAATCCGGTGTCACCCAAGCGGCAAGAGTGAAAGGGTCGTAGTATCCCAGCGGCGCAACATCGCCCACATCCTCACTGCGCTTTCCGTCAAATGCTTGCGAAGATGCTTGCTCCCAAAGTAACTTCCGCCGCGGCACCCAATCGGCCACCCTCCCAGCCTTCTTCTCCCAAGTAACTCGCGCGCGGGTGATCTCTGGCTGTAAGTTCAGAAAGCGCTTCGCTGCTCCCTCCGCCGCCGTCCTCAGCACCGCCCACCGGGACTCTTGCTCCCGCGTGGGTGCCGCAATCATGGGCGGCGAGTTTCCGTACTTGAACACTTTCCCTTTCTCCGGAAGGTTATTAAAGAAAGCAAACATCGAATAGAATTCGCGCTGCGTGAATGGATCGTACTTATGATCATGACAACGCGCACAGCCCAAGGTTAGTCCCAACCAAACCGTCGAAGTCGCCTCCACCCGGTCAATGGCATACTCGACGAGAAACTCCTCGCCGATGCTTCCACCCTCACCATTGGCCCGATGGTTACGATTGAATCCCGTGGCGATCACCTGGTCGCGCGTCGGATTCGGCAGTAAGTCGCCGGCCAATTGTTCAATCGTAAATTGATCGAACGGCATGTTCTTGTTGAACGCTTCAATCACCCAGTCGCGCCATCGCCACATCGATCTTTCCGCATCCGTCTGATAGCCATTCGTGTCCGCATAGCGCGCCGCATCCAGCCAACGCATGGCCATCCGCTCGCCATAGCGCGGCGAAGCCAATAGCCGGTCCACCACCCGCTCATATGCCTGCGGCGACGAGTCCTTCCCGAAAGCCTCTGCCTCCTCGGGCGTCGGCGGCAGTCCCGTCAAGTCGAGCGAAGCCCGGCGCAACAGAGTGTTCTTCGCGGCTGCGGGCGAAAACGCCAAGCCCTCCCGCTCGAGCCTTGCCTCAATCAACCGATCAATCCCAAAAGACGGCGTCCGCGCCGGCGGAACGAAGCTCCAATGCTTCTCCCAACGCGCTCCTTCGCTTACCCACTGCTTTAACAGGTCGATCTCGCGCACCGACAAGCCGACTCCCGTCGACACTGGTGGCATCCGCATGCCTTTTTTCTCGCTGGTCACCCTTTCGAGCAGATGTGGCAACGCCGCCCTCGCCCCCGTTTCAGTATCTAGGCGCAGTTTCCCCTTCCGGTTTGCCTCATCCGGACCATGGCAGGCGTAACACCGATCAGACAGAATCGGCCGGATCTCCCGGTTGAAATCGGCCGCCACTGCCAACAAGGGCAACACAAGAAGTAGAAGAGCGGCGTATCGAGTCGGCATGCCCCTTATCTTATTCCAATCGCGACAAACGATTGGCAGCCAAATGCGCCTTCTTTGGTGATTGCCACTTCTCGCTACTCCCCAAACTCCGTGTGTGCCAGCCCAACTCCCGACTACCGATCGCCCAAAATCCAACAAACTCTTCCCTAAAAACCTGGTCCGACGAGCTAACAACCCTTTTGCTTCAAGTCGATTACGACGTAGTGTAGAGTTTTAAAGCACGTCCAGAGCAGTTCAGGGAATGGCCGTATCTCATTCATTTGAAGAGAGTTATCTAATCGAATGCCGCTTGCGACGCGAAGTGTTCCGGTAACTGACACAGAATCAAAGAGTTGAGAGCTAACATGCCCTGTTCCCCAAGCGGTTGAAGCGCAAAAAAGCGGTGCACCGTCCGCCGCCTCGATGCCCGACGTACTTTGCGCTAGCGATCGCGGTCAGTAACGAGTTCCGTCACCGACAGCAGTGCGCGACGATAGGGGGAATCCGGAAACGAGAGGATCAATTCGCGAGCGCGGCTCGCAAACGTGGCCGCCCGCTCGCGTGCCAGTTCCACTCCGTGGTGATCCTCAATCAGCGCCAAGATGCGCGAGAAGGCAACACGGTCGTAGCTCTTGTCCTTCAACACCGTTTCCACCAGCCGAACTTCTTCCCGGTTCGCGCGAGCAAGGGCATAGACCAGCGGCAACGTCACTTTGCCCTCCTGCAGGTCATTTCCAACGGGCTTTCCTAAAATATTCTCGCGGGAGGTGAAGTCGAGTATGTCATCCACTAACTGGAACGCCATGCCCAAATTCCAGGCGAACTCAGAAAGCTTGGCTTGCCCTACCGTATCGCCACGCTGACCAATGTAGGCGCCCACCTCGGCGCAGGCGCCAAATAACGCCGCCGTCTTGCGATCGATCAGCTCCATGTAATCGGCTTCGGTAATGTCCAGCTGGCCAATCCGCTCCAACTGGAGTAACTCACCTTCCACCATGCGCTGCGTGACATTCATCAGAATGTCGATAATCCGGAAATCACGCAACTCCAACGTAATCTGGAAGGCCTGCATATACAGCCAATCGCCCGCCAGGACAGAGACGTGATTTCCCCAAATCGCATTGGCTGACGGACGGCCCCGCCGCGTATTAGCCATATCGATCACATCGTCATGCACCAGAGTCGCCGTATGGAGTAATTCCATCACGGCAGCCATGCGGATCGCGTCATCGCTCACTTCGCCCACCAGGCGCGCGCTCAGCAGCACCAGGATTGGCCGCAAGCGTTTGCCTCCCCCGGACTGCATGTGGCTGACCAAAGCCGTCACCGTATGCGACGAAGCGGCTGACTCCAGTTGGAAATGCTCCTCCACCTTCTTCAGGTCGTCGCGAACGAGATCGTGGATCTCGCGGCTCGTAAGGGCCAAGCCGATGTTCGTCATGCCGTTCCTTTCAACTCATTGACCGCCCTGGGAAAGAGCCGGGCGAAATTGGCAGTAGTGATTTTATCGATATCGGGCACCGTCACTCCACGCAGTTCCGCGAGCCGCGCCGCCGTGTGCGTCAAATACGCCGGCTCGTTACGCTTGCCGCGAAAGGGGACCGGAGCTAGGTAGGGGCAATCCGTCTCGAGTAACAAACGGTCGGCAGGAGCTTCGCGGGCCGCGTCCTGCACATTCGTCGCTTTCGGGTAGGTAATTACGCCGCCAAACCCCAATGAAAAGCCGAGCGCTACGCTACGGCGCATCTCCTCCGGTCCACCGGAGAAGCAATGGAAAATGCCGCCCAAGGCCGGGTCCCAGTGGGCCTCAATCAGACGAAAGCAATCGTCCCACGCTTCGCGGGAATGAATGACGATCGGCAGCGCGGCTTCGCGAGCAATCGCCATTTGCCTCACGAACACGTCTTGCTGCACGTCTCGCGGGGCAAAATCGTAATGATAGTCGAGCCCAATCTCACCAAAGCCCACAACCTTCGGATGCCGGCAAAGCTCTGGCAGGCGGGATAAAGTTTCCGCATTCACCGCCGAAGCCTTGTGCGGGTGTACACCCACCGTGGCGAAAAAGCAGGAGTTCCGCTCCGCCAGCCGGATCCCCGCTTCCAGATCCGGCGGCCCTTCACCCGAACCGATGGCCAACAAATGAGTTACGCCTGCCTGATGCGCCCGCGCGATCACCTCGGCGCGGTCGGCGTCGAAATCGCGGTCATCCACATGACAATGGGAATCGATCACTTCAAGCGCGCCCCGACGGGAACCTCCTCGAGGAAAGCCGCCAATACCGGCGACCCGCCTTCGAGCGACGCCGCCACGATCATGCCTTTGCTTTCAATTCCACGCAACTTACGCGGTGCCAAGTTAGCCACAATGACCACCTTGCGATTCACGAGAGACTCCGGCGCGTAAGCCTTGGCAATGCCCGCCACAATTGTCCGCGGTTCCGGCTCACCGATGTCCACCTTCAGTTGGAGTAACTTATCGGCCCCCTTTACGGCTTCAGCTGAAATCACCAAGCCCACGCGAAGGTCGATTTTAACGAAATCATCGATCGTAATTTCCGGCGACAACGGACTTACCGCGCCCGCCTCCACCACCGTCGGAACCACCGGCGTCATTTCCGCTGTCTTGCCCAGCAAAGCATTCTGGCGTGCCAATTCGGCTTGTTCTAGTTCTTGCATTTGAGGAATCACCATCTTCGCGTCGAGACGCGGAAACACGGGCGTTAAGTCTCCTACTTGGCCATCCGCGCCCATCTGGGCACGAATCTTGTCCACTGACGTCGGCATGACCGGATGGGCCAAATCGCAAATCGTTTCCAGCGCGCGATAAGTCGAACACAGCACCACATCCAGCCGCTCGTTCTCGCTGCGCTTGGCCAGTTCCCAGGGCTTCTCTTCCATAATCAGGCGGTCCAGGAAGCCAATCAACGCCCAAATCGCTTCGAGAGCCTTAGAAAATTCAAACTTCGCGTAGTGCGCCTGAGCCTGCTCACGCGTCGTGGCGATCTGCGCCGCTACCGTATCCAACACCGGCACCGCGGGCACGAAGCCACCACGATATTGCTTGATCATCGTCAGCGTCCGGCTGGTCAGGTTTCCCAACCCGTTCGCCAGGTCAGCGTTGTAACGCGCCACCAGCGCGTCGAGCGAAAAATTACCGTCTGAGCCGAACACCACTTCGCGCAACAGGAAGTAACGCAAAGCATCAATGCCCACCACGCTGGTAATCGGCGTAGCGCGAAGTAAGTTACCCTTTGACTTCGACATCTTGTCGTTTTCAAAGAGTAACCATCCGTGCGCGAATATCTGCTTCGGCAGCGGCCAGTCGGCAGCCATCAGAAAGGCAGGCCAGAAGACGGCATGAAAGCGCAGGATTTCCTTGCCGATCAAGTGTAAGTCGGCCGGCCAGCGGCCTTCACCTTCCACCGCGCTCATGTAAGTGGTTAGCGCATCGAACCACACATAGAAAACGTGTTTCTCTTCCCCGGGTACCGGAATTCCCCAACTAATCGAAGTTCGACTAATCGAGAGGTCCTGCAGGCCGCCCCGCACAAAAGCTAATACCTCATTGCGCCGAATCTCAGGCTGCACAAAGTCCGGCTGCTCTTCATATAACTTCAGCAGACGGTCCTGAAATGCCGACAGCTTGAAGAAGTAATTCTCCTCTGTCACTTCCTCGAGCAGCCGCCCGCAAATAGGACAAGGCTCACC
>JAYVUQ010000361.1:0-1506 GCA_043787785.1 Bryobacteraceae bacterium | reverse complement strand
ATATCGGCCGAGAGATCGGCGACGGGGATGGAATCATAGTCGAAGTCGGTATAGAGTTTTTGCATAAGTGCCTCTGAGCATCAGAGTAACAGGGGTAGTGTTAGCCCGAATTCCGATTTTTCCTGTAAGTGCCTAGTAAGCGGGGAGTTAGAAGTTTTAGATTCGTTGTGAATGGAGTCGGGGACGCTAGTCACTCAGAGCAGGACGGGAGGGCCGGCCCTGAGCCGGAATCTTGTCACGCGCGGGAGTACGATCACGTCACTTTGAAAACTGATAAATAGTAACCATATCTATGAGTTATGCCTTTGCGAGGGGTAAGAGAGTTGGGGGGTGGATGGTATTCTCCGAATGCGATGAAAACCGAAAGACAAATGGTAGCTTCCCGCCAGAATGGCCAGAAATCCAAGGGGCCGATTACGGCCATGGAGAAGGATCGCATTCGCCTGAATGCGCTGAAGCAGGGGCTGACCGCCCGGCTCACTCTGTGGCGGAACGAAAACCCGGAGCAATTCCAGAACTTATTCGCCGCACTATGGGACCAGTTCGCGCCCGCGAACGATGTGGACTTTCTTGGTGCAGAAGAGATGACGATGGCGAAGTGGCGCATGCGGCGTGTGGTAAGCCTGGAGACGGCGTCGGGAAACTATCATTTGATGGCGGAGCCGGAGAAGGAGTCGAAGGGGGGGCCGACGAAAGAAGCTGATAAACCCGATGCGCCGCAGGCGGGTGGGGAACGGTCACTCGAAGCTTTTCTATCGGCGCAGGACGATGGGCAGTTGTTGCCGCAGTGTCGGCAACACGAGGCATCCTACGCGCGCGCCTACCAGCAGGCTTACCGGCACTTATGTGAATTGCGCGAGAATTCAGCGACTTCGCCAGTTTTGGTAGTTTCGGGTGTTTCGGCATTTTCGGGGCGTAGGGCGTGAAGCCGAATGTCGACGAGTCTCTCAACGATTACCGTCAGGTGATGGGTCCACTACCTGGGCGGCAGTTGGCTGACTGGGCGTCTGTGTTGGGCTTCGATTTAGACGATGCCCAGCGGGCAATTCTGGATCCAAGTATCCGGCGGGGGATTTTGAATTGTTGCCGGAAGTGGGGCAAGTCGACGATGATTGCGTTGAAGGCAGCGCACTTTGCGGCGACGACAGCGGGGGCCACGGTGTTGGTGGTGGCTCCTTCGGCGCGGCAGAGCGAGGAGTTACTCGGGATTGCGGCGAATATCTTGCGGCAGTTGAATGTGCCGGCGACTTACTCGCAGGACAAGGTGCGCTTGGCGAACAAGGCGCGGATCCTGGCGTTGCCGAATCAGCCGGTGACGATACGGGGTTATTCGCCGCAGTTGTTAGTGGTGGATGAGGCGGCTTACTTGCCGGAAGAGATTTGGGACGCGGTGTTTCCGATGCTGAACGCGGCCCCGGGCGGGGGTTGGTTGTGGCTGATGTCGACGCCAGCGCAGCCGGTGGGCTTCTTTCACCGGTTGTGGGAGAGCCAGGGCGGGCATTGGAC
>JAYVUQ010000360.1:0-3004 GCA_043787785.1 Bryobacteraceae bacterium | reverse complement strand
GGCGAGCCCGACGGCGATCAGTTGGAGGGAGTAAGTGATGTAGTCAACGGCGCCGCGGATGCAGCCTGCGGTAGACGGATTGGGTACGGCGATGGGGGTGCCTTGAGCCAGCACTTGCAACGAATAGCTGATACCCGTTCCACCGAATGATGCATAGAGATAATAGGTTCCTGCGGCGGCAACCTGATAGTCAAATGACACACTTCGACCATTGGAGGTGTCTTGGCCCGCAACCACCCCGTCCTTCCTGCACCCGTAACCACATGCATTGACCGTGCGTTTGTCCGGCGTATACAAACCCGCCTCGAAGGTCGCGTTGACCGATGTCGTCATCGTAACGGAAATCCGCTGCCCCCGCGCGAGCGTGATCGAATAGACCCTGATGTACGCAGTAGCACGGTCCCCAATGTCGTTGACGACTTGCCCAAAATAAATCGGGATCGCCTTATTGATATCCGAGCCATCCGGACCTTGCGCCGCGAGCTTCGATGGAACCGTCAACGCGGCCATCAGCAAAAGTGAACCAAAGATTTTGTGGGTCATGAAAAGCCTTCACCCGTGACTGCGTAGGCGCCCGGCAAACGCGCGAAGATTTCGGTGAAAAACCGCCTAAAATAGCGATTTTCGCGAATGCGCTCGCCGATTGCGCATACTGTGGGGATGGCATTCGCCTCAAATGTGGGGATCGTCGTGGGCTTGCTGGCTGGCTCCCTACTTGCGGGGCCAGCCCGCGTCCAGCTTTACCCCGCGCCGGAGCTGAACGTCTCCCAACTCGCCCGCGACCGCCATGGCTTCATCTGGCTCGCAGCGGAGAAAGGCCTTTTCCGCTTCGACGGATGGCACTATCATGCCGTGCCCGGCTTCCCCTTCCGGGGCGCCCGGTTCATCGCCATCGGTCCGGATGGCATCGTCTGGGCCGGTGGGCAGCAGGGCTTGGCGCGTCGCACACCGGAAACCTGGAAGGTGATCACCACCGATCCCATCGAGGGCATGGCGCTTTCGACGACCGGGCTCTGGGTGAACGCCGGGGGATTGCGGCTCGTGAAGCCCGATGGCACCGATCGCCGATTCCCTGAAGCGAAGCCGTCCGGCGAACTGGTGTCTGATGCTGAGGGGGTTCTCTGGTTTCCCTGTGGCCCGAACGTCTGCACCCTTCGTCCGCCGGATTTTTCGCTCGAGGTGCGCCGGATTTCCGCTCCGGGACCCTGGCAAAAGGTGACCCCGGAGCAAGGCGGGCGACGTTATTGGTTAAGCTCGCGGGAGAGCATCGCGCTGGTTGAAGAGGGTATCGTCAAGTCCCGCCAAGCCGCCCTGGCTCCGTCACTTCCCGATATCTCGTCTTTGCTCGATGCCGCGCTCGCATCGGACGTGCGCGCCGAGCCGGGCCTGCGGCGCTGGCAGCTGTTTTCGATGACCGCGGTAGTCGCCCTCTTCGCGGATCCGTCCAAGCTCTGGTTCTGGGCTGGCGATCAATTGGCCTACTCCCAGCGAAGCGCGGACTGGGAGGTCTGGCAAGGCGAGGCCTTCACTTCGACCACTCCCGAAGGCTTCCTGCCGGTGCCTGGCCACGATGCGCCGCTGCTGCTGACTGACCGTGGCGTTTTCGAATTGACGCCCGAAAACCGGCAGTGGCAGCGCCGTCCCGCGGCCTCGATGGTCGACCTCATGGATATGCTCGAGGATCGGCACGGAGGCTACTGGGCGACGGCACGCGACGAGGGGCTCGTCCGCTTGAATCGAGATTTCGCCGTGGTCGAACGCTTCCCCACCCTTTGTGCCGCCGTCGACTCGACGCGGGCCCTCTTGCGTGACGGACAAGGCCGGACCTGGGTGGGTGGCAAGGCGCCTAATTGCTTTTTTGAAATCCAAGGTGAGCCCGGCCACTGGAAATTCGTGCCGCAGAAGTTGCCGGAAGCCACCGTCAGCGCCACCACTATCGTCGCCGACGCGCAAGGCCGGCCGTGGGTCGGGTATGAGTACGGCATCGCTTCTCTGCAAGACTCCGGCGCTTGGCAACGGATTGAAACTTCCGAGCCGGTCACGCTCGTGCGCAGCATAGAGTTCGATGGGCCCGACACGCTCTGGGTGGCGCATCGACGCCCTGGCACGTTCACACGCCTGCAAAGGCAGGGCAACCAATGGCGAGTCGAGCGGTTTCCGGCTGAACGCTATGGAGCGATCCAAACTGAATACATCCGGCGCGACTCGCGCGGCTGGATCTGGCGCGGCACTTTGAACGGCGAGGTGCGGATCGCCCGTCCGGGCCACTATGAACCTGGGGAGTGGCTCCACATCAACTATGCCAACGGCTTGGCTTCGAAGAGCATCAGCCTGCAAGGTTGGTTTGAGGACACCTCCGGATCCATCTGGCTGGCGGGCAGCACTTCCGGCGTCACCCGGGTGCGGCCCACGGAAGCCTGGTTCGCCGCCCCCCGGGCCCAACCAGTGATCACGCGCCTGTCGGCTGCCGGACAGACTTGGTTCGATCCGGAACGGATACCGCATCAGGTCCCCAGCGACGGTCCACTCGAGATCGACCTGAGTACTATCGACGCCAACCCGTTTCAGCCGGCTCCGCTGCGTTACCGCTGGCAGGGCTCCGCCTGGAAATTGTCCACGGACGGCCACCTCAGCATGGCCAACCTTCCACCGGGCAACGCAGCCCTCTTTACGGCCTCCCGAGGCCCAGCAATGGTCCGCTCAGCTAGCGACGGCGTTGCGGGCGTTCAGCGCGACCCACCCAGACGGTCCGCCATCCAACTGAGCCCAAAGTCGCAATCCGCGCGTACCTTCCACGCCGGCCGCCGCGTGAGTTCAGCCGTTTGCTGCACCGTCAGGCCGTCAATAAATCGGCAACGAATACATTCCGCCGCGCGCGCATCCAAACTCGCCAAAGCGGCAAAGGCGTCTTGCGCCCCCAACTGATCCTCTACGGCGACCGGACTCTCGAGGCTGATCAGCAAGTCCGCCACGCTCGCGGTGGTGACGCGTCGCCGGGCGGCAC
>JAYVUQ010000359.1:0-3794 GCA_043787785.1 Bryobacteraceae bacterium | reverse complement strand
CGCGATCGCCTTCCAGACCGACAAGACCCGCGTCGCTTCGCTGATCATCTCGCGCGATCTATCGGCCATGTACTATCCGTTCCTCGGGGTGAAGGAAGGCCACCACGGCGCATCGCATAACAATGCGTCCGCCGGCTACGAACGCATCGCGCACTTCCATGTGAGCCAGTTTGCGTACCTGGCCAAGAAGCTGGACAGCATGCCGGAAGGCGACGGCACGGTGCTCGACCATTCTTGTCTGATGTTCCTGTCGAACCTATGGATCGGCCGCAGCCACGACAATACCCGCCTGCCCCTCGTGCTCGCCGGCGGCCTGGGCGGCACGCTCAAGACGGGACGCACGATCAGCTACCTGGGCAAGGCGCAGGAAGAACGCAAGATGTGCAGCCTATACCTGTCGCTGATGGACCGCTACGGCGTGAAGCTCGAAGAGTTCGGCGATGCGCGGGAGCGATTGGCCGAAGTTTAGGCCGCTTGAGCAAACTGCGGGATAAACTCGAGGCATGCGACATTTCTGCTTCGTCTTGCTGGCCAGCACCATGGTTTGGGCGGAGGTGCTTCCCCCATCGTTAACGATCCTGCCAGATGGGCGCGTCGTTTTGACCTGCGCCACACCGGGAGCAGTGATTCGCTACACCTTGGACGGCAGCGAACCGGATCGCGCATCAGGCGTCTACGTGGCGCCGGTGGTGATGCCGGTGGGCAAGACGGTGCGCGCGAAGTCTTTCTCCGCGGACGGGCAGGAGACAAGTGACAAGCAGGTCAGCGCACAACGAGCCGTGGAGCCATCCACGGTGGTGGCGATTACGCAAGACCGGTCCTGGAAGATGTACGACTGGGTGGGGCGGCACGAAAATATCTTGCGCCTGGCCCGAACCCAACCACCGGCTTTGATCTTTATCGGCGATTCCATCACCCACTTCTTTGGCGGCCTTCCCATCGATGCCAAACCGCGCGGGCCCGAAGTGTGGGAGAGGTATTACGGGAAGCGGCAGACGCTGAACCTGGGCTACGGGTGGGACCGCACTGAAAATGTACTCTGGCGGCTGCAGCACGGCGAAGTGGACGGCATCTCTCCCAAGGTGGCCGTGGTGATGATCGGGACGAACAACACAGCGCTGAACAGCGCCCAGGAGATCGCCACGGGCATCCGCAAGATCTGCGAGGAGTTGCACGAGCGATTGCCTTACACGCGCATCTTACTGTTAGGAATCTTTCCGCGCGGCGCGCAGCGCAATGCGGGCCGGGATAAATTGGCGGAGGTAAACCAGATTATCTCTAAACTGGACGGCGAATTAAATATTAGTTATCTCGATATCGGGAAAGCGTTTCTGGAGCCCGACGGTAGTATTTCTCCCGAGATCATGAACGACTATCTGCACCCTACGGCGGCGGGTTATGAACGTTGGGCAAAGGCGATGGAGCCAACTTTGCAGCGGCTGTTGGGCGAGTAGTCCGCAGGTGCATTCGGTCGAAGCGTTAGAACGGCAAGCGCATGCCGACCGGGATGGTGCGGCCGCCGCTGAATTCGGTGCCTTGGGTGTTAGTGACGCGGTCGGAGTTGGCGGCGTTGATACCTAGGGCCGGGATGCCGAAATTGGCATGGTTAGCTAGGGCATGGCTCGGTTGTGGCTCGCCTGGAGCAACGCCCGGATCTGCTCCAGGCTCAACTTCTCGCCACCTTGCATGCTGATGATCAATCCCCAGCTTGCACCACCCTTTTCCGTGAGGCTCATCTTGGGTGAGAATCGCCCTCCCGCACCAGGCTCATCTTGTATCAGACAAGACTAAATATAGACGATGGGGGGAGCCGCTGGTATAGTAGGGCGGAACGGAGGCATGATTGAGCAGGCTTAGAGTAGGTTTGTTCGTTGCGGCGGGGCTGGCCATGGCCGGTGTGGCAGCGCCAGAAATCACTATCGAAATCGCAGACTTTGCAAAGTTGCCGATGACTGGAGCCGTTGACGGTGTCGGGAATAGCGCGGGACTTTTGGCGAGGGTGAACTTTCTTCGCCAAGAGCCTGCTGGTTCCAAAAAGAGACTGTTGGCTAACGATCTGAACGGTCCTCTTTACATTTTCGACCGTTCGACGAAACAGTTCAGTGAGTATCTGAATCTGAATGGAGCCGGTGATCGCAAGGGTTTGTTCCACCGGACAGTGATTGACAACTTACTCGCCAGCGGGTTCATTAGTTTTGAGTTTGACCCTGACTATGCCCGCAATGGCAAATTCTATACGATCCACCTGGAGGACCCGACGCTTCAGGTTTCTTCCATTCCGGACAATAAGAATTTTCCAGGACTGAAATTGGAAGGCTACCTAGCGACGCCACCGATTCAGACTTTCGGCGATACCCAGGCGGAGGCGGTTTTGGTGGAGTGGACGGATTTCAACATCTCAAACACCATCTTCGAGGGAACGGCGAGAGAGTTGATGCGGCTTCAATATAATGGACGCATCCATCCTATGGGCGACATCGCCTTCAACCCGGCAGCGAAGCGTGGCGATGCGGATTGGGGAGTGATGTATGTGGCGTGCGGTGACGGCGGTTCTGGAGAGCAGAAGACGAAGATCCGCAATAATCCGCAGCGGCTGGATATGCTGGTGGGCAAGATCCTGCGGATCATCCCGGATTTAGGGGAGCACACGTCCTCAAGTACCGTGAGCGGGAATGGCCGCTATCGGATTCCGAACGACAATCCATTCGCGTCGACACCGGGAGCGCGGAAAGAGATTTGGGCGTACGGTCTGCGCAATCCCCATCGTCTCACGTGGGACGTGGATCCGGCCGACCCGAAGAATCCGCACCTGATTACTTTGGTGATTGGCCTGCGGACCTGGGAGACGGTGGACATCATTCACAAAGGGGCGAACTATGGTTATTCGGAACGCGAAGGGCCACAGCAATTGAAGGCGGACAATACGTTGGCGACAGTTCCGGATGACGACAAGATTCCGGTGCGGATCGACGAATCGGCAACTAAGGGAACCGTAACGCCGCGATACCCCGTGATTGCCTACAACCATGTGCGCGGCGTGGGCGGCGACGCGATTGGGAGCGGGTTCGTCTATCGCGGTAAAGCGATTCCCGCGTTGCGCGGCAAGTTCCTTTTCGGTGACATCACCACCGGCAAGATCTGGTGGGCCGATTTCAAAGAGATGTTAGCCGCTGACGATACGGACCCCAAGACGATGGCGGAGATTCATGAAGTGAAAATTGCACGCGGCGGTGAGGTTTACAAAAACATGGCCGCCATCATTGAAGCTGAATATCACCAGCGCGGAGGAAAGGCGGAACATCTGCCTGGATATGGGCGATTGCCGGGTGGACGCTCCGATATTCGCTTGGCGACAGATTCGGCTGGCGAGTTGTATATCTTAAGCAAGAGCGACGGAGTAATTCGCGCAGTGGTGGGAGCAACGGCGAAATGAGAGTGATGAAAGGCGCGCTCGCGGGAATTGGATTTTCGGTAGGCGTGGCGATTCTGATGTCCGCTCCGCAGGGCAGGGCTGATCCGGAAGCGGGGAAATTAATATTCAAAGAGAAATGCGCCGAGTGCCACAACGCAGACAACCAGGAAACCAAGGACGGCCCCGGCCTCGAAGGCGTCAAGAAGGGGAAACTGCCCAGCGGTCGTCCGGCAACGCATGATGTGATTCTGGACCTGGTAAATCAGGGACAGGAATCGATGCCGGCCTTCAAGGAAGTATTGACGGAGCAGCAGCGAGAGGATGTTGTGGCGTACGTACTTACCCTTTAAGACACACTCGTAACTGGCGCCAGTCGGCTAGC
>JAYVUQ010000358.1:0-7342 GCA_043787785.1 Bryobacteraceae bacterium | reverse complement strand
CTGCTGAGAAATGTTAGCCAGGATACAGCTCGTGGTGGAAATATGCCCCTGCTCGATGTCGGCCACCGGTCTACCGCGCGAGGCGATATTGGCCAATAGATCCTGCATATGGCCCCGAATGGCCGGTGCCACATGGCGTTCGAGATCCTTTTCGGTGCGGTCCTCCGGGTAGCGGTCGTACTCGTAGGCGACGTCTTTATGTATCGGCTTCACGCCCTTGTCGAGCGGGATAAAGTCGTAGCCCATGACGCCCGCTTTGAGGGTGCCTTTGTCGCCGTAAAAGGTGGCGCCCCAGGGGTACTGCGGATCGGCCGCCGCGCCGTAGCTGCGATGCTGCCAGATCACTTTCAGGTCGCCAAAGTCGAACGTAGCGGTCTGGGTGTCGGTGATATTCGCCTTGCTCGCTTTGTCTACCAAGATGCCGCCGGTGGACGAAACACTTTTCGGCCAACCGAGGTCGAGCATCCAGCGCGTCATATCGAGCATGTGGACACACATGTCGCCGACGATGCCGTTGCCGTACTCCATAAAAGAGCGCCAGCGCCGGGGATGCACCAAGGGATTGTAGGGGCGCATCGGGGCCGGACCGGTCCAGAACTCGTAATCAAGATTGGCCGGCGCCTGGCCATCCGGCGGATTCTCCGTCGAGCGCATATGGTAGTAGCAATAGATCTCCACCACGCCGACTTTGCCCAGCCTGCCGTCGCGGACGATCTGATTCCGCGCCTCAATCAAATGCGGCGTGGACCTTCTTTGCGTGCCCACCTGCACCACGCGCTGGTACTTCCGCGCGGCGGCGACCATGGCCTGCCCTTCCACCACATCGACGCTAATCGGCTTCTGCATGTAGATGTCGAGGCCGGCCTTGCAGGCTTCGATCATCGGCAGGGCGTGCCAATGGTCGGGCGTAGCGATCAGCACCATATCCAGGTTGCCCGCGGTGAGCATCTGGCGATAGTCCTGGAAGGTGGTGGGCTTCTTCTTCGAGGCCTGCCGTCCCACGACAATATCGGCGGCATCGGCGAGCATCGTCGAGTCGACATCGCAGAGCGAAGTCACCTCCACGGGCGACACTTGAATTAAGCGCAGCAGGTCGGCCTTGCCATACCAGCCGCAACCGATCAGGCCCACACGTTTGGGCTTCTCTTGGGCGTAGGCCAAGCCAGCGACGCTAGCCGGAATGAAGTGACGACGCAACATACTCGCTCAAGTGTATGTCACACTCTGTTCCTAATGGGACTTCTCTTTGCCATCCTCGCGCTCAGCGCCGACGCCGACCTGCTCCTCTACAATGCCCGTGTCGTTACCGTCGACGCCAAATTCGCCATCCATGAGGCCGTCGCCCTCAAAGGCAACCGGATCGTGGCCGTGGGTACCAGCAAGGATCTGCTGGCCAAGGAGCGCGGCCCGCGCACCAACGCCATTGACTTGGGCGGCAAGATGGTGCTCCCCGGCCTGATCGACAGCCACGTCCATCCGCTCGAAGCAGGCTTGAGTGAGGAGCGCGCGCCGCTGCCCAACATCCGCTCCTTCGACGACGTTCGCCGCCATCTCCGCGAGCAGGAGCGCATCGTCCCCAAAGGGCAATGGATCGAGATTCCCCGCACCTTTCCGACGCGGCTCGTCGAACAGCGCATGCCCACGAAGGAACTGCTGGACATCGTTCGCGAACACCCCGTCCACTTCGACATCGGCGCCTATGTGCGCGTGCTGAACACCTATGCGCTGCGCGAGTGCGGCATTACACGGGCGACGGCCAATCCGCCGAGGGGCGAGATCGTCAAGGGTGCCGATGGCGAGCCCAACGGCGTCCTGCGCAACGCGGCCATTCTGCTGGAAGGCCACCGCAAGCTGGCGGTGCCTTTTACCAGGGTCCAGCAGTTGGTGGCGCTCGAGAAGATGCTCGGCCGCTACGCTCGCGCGGGGCTCACCTCGGTGGGCGAAGGCGGCGCCGAGGATGACGAGGTGGCCCTCTACCAGGAACTCTATAAGAGCAAACGCCTGCCCGTCCGCGTGGCCATGACCTGGTGGCACGACGTCAACCGGCCCCTCAATGAACTCCTCGCTGAGGTACGCAAGGCTACGTTTACCACCAACACCGGCGACGATTGGCTGAAGTTCGGTGCCTTCAAAGTGAACATGGACGGCGGTATGACCATCGGCACGGCCTATCAGCGCGCGCCTTACGGCGGCTATGGCAAACAGCTTTACGGCATGACGAATCCCGACGACCGCGGCCAACTGTTCTCGACGCCCGACAAGCTCTACACTCTGCTGCGCGAGGCTCGCTCCCGCGGCTGGCAACTCGCCGCTCACGCCCAGGGCGGCGGCGCGATCGACGGTTTTCTGGCCGCTTTGGCGCGGATCAACAAAGAGTTCCCCATCGCCCCTACCCGTGCCCACGTGATTCACGGCAGCTTTCAGAACCCCGAGTCGATCGCGCTGGCCAAGCGGCTCGGGATGATGGAAGACGTGCAGGCTGCCTGGCTTTACTTCGACGCGCCGGCGCTGACGAAGGTGTTTGAACTGACCGGCATGCGCTACTTTTTCCCGCTGCGCTCGTACCTGAAAGCGGGGCTGGTGGTGGCCGGCGGCTCCGACCACATGATCGGCCACGACAAGAACTCGTCGATCAACCCTTACAACCCCTTCCTGGGCCTGTGGACGAGCGTGACGCGCAAGACGACCACTGGTGAGGTGCTCTGGGGCGAGGAGCGCGTGACCCGCGAGGAAGCCTTGCGCATGTACACCATCTGCGGCGCGCACCGCCAGTTTAGCGAGAAGGTAAAAGGGTCAATCGAAGTGGGCAAGCTGGCCGACTTAGTGGTGCTCGACGGCGACTATTTGCGGTGCCCCGAGGACGAGATCGCGAAGATCGAGCCGGTGATGACGGTGCTCGATGGCCGCATCGTTTACCGGCGTTGACGAGGTGACGAAACTAACCCGGGAGTCGTTGATTCTATGCGGTTTTCGTTCTTCGGCGGCGGCTCGCTGATACGCATCGAGGCTACGCTAACAGGATAGCAGGGCGGAGGAAGGGAATGTTCGTAAAGTGATGAAAGAAAAAGCTTAGATTACTGGGAACGTATAAGTTTGGGGCGACTAAGTTTCTTGTCGCACTTTGAAATATGGGTCAGTTTCGTCTGTACGAGGGTGGAGGCGCGAATGGCTTGTTTCGATTAGGCTATGGTCGATGGCGGCTCAGGCACAATACTCGTCACCTAGGAACGTTTCTGCTGAGAAACCTGCCCCAGCCACGCAACCAGTGAGCAAAAACCCGCCTGGGCGCGCTCCAACGGGCGAGCAACGCGGTAGGATGGGCCCTCTGGCCCGTCTCCTAAGTCATTGATAAGATAGTAAGTGGAGTCCGCGTTCCTCAAAAGCGGGCCACGCGCAGGATGGAAGTACTGTAAGCAGCGTGGCCCGCTCACTCCGTGCACGGCTGGAAGGGGGATCGGACCAGATCCGCGAGTCGAAGGGCTCTAGCGCTTGCTGGTCATGATGGAGAATTTGGCTGGTTTACTGACGACTTGGCGATCGGGCGAAGTAGACTGCCTGCACCGTTAAAGCGATTAGGAAGGCGGGCGCTACGGATTGCAGTATGGCCTCGGAGGTAAACCGGGCTGTGGCGACGATGCCGGCGGCGAAGATGTAGCCTACGGCGAGGGTTGGGAGCCGTTGGGTGAGCAGAGCGATGGCTAGGCCAAACCAGGACATCCCCAGCAGGAGCCACTTGCTGAGCGCCCAGCCACGGATGGCTTGGGCCATCTCGTCGGTGAAGCCGCGCTCGACCCCCAAGACGCGGAGGATCGCCAGGTTTTCGAGGACATCGCAAAGCATCGCTAGCCCCATGAGGCCAGCAATGATCCAGCGCAGCCAGGCGCGTTGGCCGTAGCGGAAGGCCATCGCGATCCAGAGGGCACCGTAGACCAGGATGAACAGGAAGTCGACCATCGTGTGGAGCCGGAAGCCGGCACGCGCGGGAGTGGCGAGGACGATGGTGAGGCTGGGCCAGTCGCGTACCATTTGGAGGGCGAAGGTGCTGGTGGCATAGCCGAGGCGCGCTTGTTCGGGGTGGGGAGGCGAAAGGATCCAGAGGAGGATCGCCAGGGCGATGGTGAGGAGGGTGAGGTACAGCAGGGTGCGGATACGGGTCATTCGGGTTTACCCGAACTGTAGCACTGTGTGCGTTTACCAGATGGCAAGTTCGTAGTTGGCGCGAATGTTGGCGTCGGCGGTGACGAGCGGGGCTTGCTGGCCACTGGCTTGGGCGGTGATGAGCCGATCGAAGGGATCGCGGGTCCATTCCATGCGGGTGGCGGTGAGCGCGGTTTGGGCGAAGGCGGCTGGGCAGACGGTGAGGCCGATGAGCTTGCCCAGTTGCTCCATGACGTCTTCGGCGCGATGCTTGAAGCGCCCGCTTTCTTTCAGGTATTGGATTTCGAGCAGCACCATCGGCGAGATGCGCAACGTGGCTTTTTCAATAGCCGCTACCGCTGGCGGGGTGAGCTTTTCGGTGAGTCCGGCGTACAGAAACAGAACGGTACAGGTGTCCAGATGGACTATACAACCGGGTTCCACTCGTGGCTCCAGTCGACGGAAATGAGGTCGTCCGGATTGCCAACGATGCAATCCCGCTTGATGAGGCGCGACAACTTCGAGGGGGGATTCACCGCAATAATGCGCAGTAAGTGGCCATTGCGCAGGATTTCGACCGGCTCGCCGTTCTCGAGGACACGGTCGAGGATCTGGTAGATGTCCTCGCGAAGTTGGGTAGCCGTAACGCTCATGGAGTCAGTATGGGGGAATACGTTCGTAAAGTCAAGATTGATTATGTACGTGTGGCTATATTCAAGTGTAACGTACGTGTTATGCTTTGGGTATGGCGCTTGCCGACTCTTACTTTGCCCGCAAGTTCGGTGTTACCGAACAGAATCTCGAAACCTACCTGGGTGAGGCACTCTCCCAGGGGGGCGATTACGCTGACTTGTATTTTGAATACGTCGCCACGAGCGCCGTCACGCTAGACGAGGGCATTGTCAAAAGCGCCTCGCAAGGGGTGACGATGGGGGTGGGCGTGCGAGTGATCGCTGGGGAGCGCACGGGCTACGCCTATTCGGACGATTTGGCGCCGGAACGGATTAAGCATGCCGCGCGGACGGCGGCTTGCATCGCTAGCGGCCCATCGAAGGTGCTGAAGCACGGCTTGATGGAAGGGGCAAAGCGCAATCTTTATCCCGTGGTGACGCCGCCCACGGAGTTGGGCCTGCGGACGAAAGTGGATCTGGTGAAGCGGGCTGACGCCGCCGCACGCGCTTATGATACGCGGATTTTCCAGTGTACGGCGACCTATGCCGACCAGGTGAAGCAGATTCTGGTGGCGACCTCTGACGGGGTGGTGAACCATGACACGCAGCCGATGGCGCGGCTGAACGTTTCGTTGCTGGCGAGGCAGGGTACGGATTTGCCGCAGTCGGGCTATTCGGGCGGCGGGGGACGGGTGGCCTTTGACTTTTTTCTGAACGAAAAGACGCCTGAGTACTTTGCCAAAGAGGCGGGGCGGCAGGCGATTGCGATGCTGGATTCGGTGGAAGCGCCGGCGGGGGAAATGACGGTGGTGCTGGGCCCGGGATGGCCGGGCGTGTTGCTGCACGAAGCGGTGGGCCACGGCCTCGAAGCCGATTTTAACCGGAAGGGTGTCTCGGCGTTCTCTGGCCGGGTGGGCCAGAAGGTGGCGAGCGAGCTGTGTACGGTGATCGATGATGGCACGATGGAGAGTCGGCGCGGTAGTTTGAATTTGGACGACGAGGGCGCGCCGACGCAGCGCAATGTGTTGATTGAGAACGGCATTCTGCGTGGTTATTTGCAGGACAAACTGACGACGCGGTTGACGGGGGCGGGGAACACGGGCAGTGGCCGGCGCGAAGGCTACCAATCGATCCCAATGCCCCGCATGACGAACACGTTTATGCTGGCGGGCGAGAGCGAGCCCGAAGAGGTGATTCGTTCGGTGGCCAAGGGAATTTACTGCGTGAATTTCGGTGGTGGACAGGTGGACATTACCAACGGCAACTTCGTTTTCTCGGCATCGGAGAGTTACCTGATCGAGGACGGCAAGATTGGCCGGCCGGTGCGGGGAGCGACGTTGATTGGCAATGGCCCAGAGGCGCTGAAGTATATCAGCATGGTGGGCAATGATCTCAAGCTCGATGAGGGCGTAGGCATCTGCGGTAAGGAGGGCCAAAGCGTACCGGTGGGCGTGGGTATTCCGACGGTAAAGATTGACCGCATGACCGTGGGAGGCACGGCATGAAGCCGCTCGAACTGACGCAGGATGTGGTGAAGCTGGCGTTGGAACTGGGTGCCACCGACGCCGAATGTACGCTAGCGGAGGGCGAAGAGTTTTCGGTGAGTGTGCGTCTGGGCGACATCGAGAAATTGCAGGAGGCGACGTCGCGCTCGGCTGGTTTGCGCGTGCTGGTGGGGCAGCGAAGTGGGTCGGCATATACCTCGGACCTGACGCCTGAGGGTATTCGGCGGATGGTGCAAGCGGCGGTGGACAACGCCGAAGTGACCGGGGAAGATCCGTTTGCCGGTTTGCCCGAGGCCGCAGACCTAGGACAACATCAGAACGACTTGAAGCTTTTCGATGAGCGTATCGGGTCACTGGAGACGGCGGCCAAGATTGAGCAAGCCCGGCGCGCGGAAGCCGCGTTTCTGGCTTATGATTCACGGATTGATAAGAGCGAAGGCGGATCGTTTGATTCCGGTATTTCCGGCCGTTATTTTGCGAATTCGCGCGGTTTTGCGGGTGGCTATCGCAGTTCGCAATGCTCGCTGTCGGCGGTGCCGGTGGCGAGCCAGGATGGCGCGATGGAACGCGACTATTGGTGTTCGAGCGGCCGGAGCCCCCAGAAACTGGATACGCCGGAGAACATCGGCATCATCGCCGCCAAGCGCACGCTGCGGCGGTTGGGCGCGCGCAAGGTGGCGACGCAGAAGGCGGCGATTGTATTTGAGCCACGCATGGCGCGCATGCTGCTGAGCCATATTGGCGAGGCCGTGGATGGCGATGCGGTCTATCGAGACTCGAGTTTCCTGGCGGGCAAGATCGGTGAACGGGTGGCGAGCGAGAACGTGACGATTGTTGACGATGGCACGATGCCCGGCTTGTGGGGTACCTTGCCTTTCGACGCCGAGGGGGTGCCCACACGGCGCACAGTGATCATCGAAAAGGGCATCCTCAAAAGCTATCTGCTGAACACGTACACGGCGCGCAAGCTCGGCTTGCGATCGACGGGCAATGCCGGCCGTGGACTTTCCGGTGCCGCCTATGTGCAGA
>JAYVUQ010000357.1:0-2751 GCA_043787785.1 Bryobacteraceae bacterium | reverse complement strand
CCACTGAGACCTTGAGCGCTGGCGCGCCATTTTGTGCGCGATAGACATTGATGATGCTGAGGAATTTGATTTGTTCCGCATCCAGTGCCGTGGTGGTGGAACTGCCGCTGGGGGCCGGAGCGGGGGTCGGAGCCGGAGCGGGCGTTGGGGCCGGGTTAGGAATCGTGGGAGCGGGCGTCGAGGTGCCGCTGGCGATGCCGGGCTCGTAGGTCCAGAAAGGGCTGCCGTCGAACATCAAGCACGAGACACCAGCCACATTGGCCCGCGACGTAAGCATGGCCGACAGATGCAATGGATCTTGCCAGATCGACCAGACTACCGAACCGGGGTAGATGGAAAGGTACGCCAGGTTCTCGCTCACCAAGTTATAGCCGGCGTTGGCAGAGGTGGTGTCGTAGCCCTCATGCGGATTGAACCCCGGCGTAGTGGTGGCGTGGGTCGCCATGTAATTGGCGAATTGCACGGCACGCAGTTCGGCGACTCTGTTTCCTAGTTTGTCGGAACGCAGGGCGGGTAAACCACGCTGGGTCCGCAGCGAGTTGATTTCTGAAAAAAGGGTATTGATCATGCTGTCCTCGCACCAGTACATGGTGTTGGGCAGCGCGATTTGATGGACGATGGTCTGCGCGTTTCCGGCTAGGGCGATGGCAGAGAAAATGGCAATACGGGTAATTGAATATCGGATTCCAGTAGTCATTGGTTCCTCCTCGGTATCCCATGCTACTGTACGAAGCGGTTAACTAGGCCAATGAATTCTCGAGTTTACGAGATATGTTTCAATTAGTGCCCAATGGGGGGAATAGTTGTAAGCAGAATTGCAAAGCCGGAGTAAGTCGATTCAACTACTGGTACTTTGACTTGAGGAATACTAGCGGTCACGATTGCGAGGTGATGGGGAAGGCCAAATGCCGGTTGAAGCCCTAGTATCTCGAAAGAAAAGTGCCCCAATTGGCTTGTGGCACTCGGGGTAAGTTCGGAATGTACTCGACAGCCATCCAGAAGGAGCCGTCGCTGCTGACGAAAGGTGCGGAATAGTCACCCCAGCGGGCGAGGCCGGGGCCGAAGCCATTCTGGTAGCCAGTGAAGCCGTCTTGGGGGGCGCTGCCGGCTTGAACGAGTTGGACCGCAGAGGGGCCGGAAAACGTTTGGATCGGGAGGTAGACGGCACTGGGGAAATGGTCGGGGCCGACCAGGGTGGCGGCAATTGCGCCCCGGCCTTGCGCATTGACGGCAATCGCGGACCGCAGCAAATGGTTGCCCCGAACGGCAAAGTAGCCTTGTCGCAGGACGGGTGCGGCGAGGATTCCACTGCGGAACGTGGGCGAGAAGATGACATAGCCGCCACCCACCACCGGGCGGCCCGTATCGTCGTTGACTGCGGTGGCCAAGCTGGCATAGATGCGGCCTCCGGCATAAGAGACTCCCTGAATACGGGTATCTCCGCCGTCGATGAAGGCGAGCACTCCCCCCACGGACGTGCCATAGGGCAGACTGCCGGGCTTCTGCGTGGCGACATCGGGAGTCGTGTAGGTGATGGTCGAAACCACAATTTGGACTAAGGTCATGGCCGGATTTGCCGTCGCCAGCGTGGAGGTATTGTAGAGCGCATAAACGGCCATTTTGTTATCAGAAGCGGCGCGTCCGAGGGTACTCACAAAGAACTGAATGCCCCCTGAGCCAACCAAGTAAGATGCCCCCGCGGGCGTGGTGGCGGGGTGGATGGCGAATTCGTAACCGGTGGTGAAGGGGAGACGGATACGATAGGTGACCGGGTTCACCACGCCGGCGGCCAGCGAAGCTTTAGAGATGGCATGTACCTGTGCGTTGACGAAGCTCTCGCTAAAGGAATTGAATTCGTTGGAACTAATGTAGAAGCCATACTGATCGGCGCCGAGGGAGGGGTAGTCGGCGACGCAGGGACAGCCAGGGTTGGCGGCGTCAGTGGTATCCATCACATAGATGTTGTAGGCGGCGGTGGGGTCGGCGGTTTGGCTGACCGCCATGTAGATGTGCGACGACCCGACGGTATTGCCGAACTGGTCATAGTCCTGGGCACGCTGTAAAACGAACCAGCGGTTGAGGGATTGATCATGGAAAACGCGCATATCGGTGGGGTAGACGCCGTTGATGCCGGTGGTGCGATCAATGGCCGGGCTCACTCCATAGAGCTCGTTTGAACTGAGTACCCGGGGCAGCAGCGGGGTGCCGGCCAGGCTATATACCTGAAGGGCATTGTTTACCCCAAGTAGAACGTAGCCGTTGGCGACCGCGATGCTGGGGTTGGGTGGTTCGGTACTAAACTGGTTGCCGCCGCTGGCGTTGCGCTGATCAGCATGGGTGAGGCCATTGAACCCGCCGGGGGCGGCGGCGATGGGCAAGGTGGGGGCGGTCGACAACGCGAACCTAGCCAAAGTGAGGGCCGCTTTGAGCGAGTCTGGTGTGGGTGGAGCATCGAGCGGAGGATGCGGGCGCCTTAGTGCCCGGGGCATTTCCTCGAACAAATCGGGGGCCTCAGGGTCAGGTGTTGGGTTATCGATCACCGGGTCATTCGACCGCCGTTGTGGGGAACGGACGGAGAGCGTCCGGCTGGCACCCAACTGGGAGGGGTTCACGGTGCGGGTAAGCACCAACTGTCCCGTGATGTTGGTGCCCGTGTACGAGGTTTGCGTCTGCGCCCGGAGCATGACGGCACTGAGCATGAGGATGCTGCAAAGGTATGCACAGATTGTTGGTGTTATTTTCATTTCAGCC
>JAYVUQ010000356.1:0-4368 GCA_043787785.1 Bryobacteraceae bacterium | reverse complement strand
TGGCCTGCCGGTGGCCATGGAAGGTACCGGCGACAGTACCACTCACTTAGTGGGCGAAATCAATTCTGGCAGTCCTTTGCGGTTGGGCTGGAACGGAGCGAGCCGTTACTTTGCCGGCGGCAAACTGCAAGACGTTTTAGCTACGGGAACGTTGCTGAACGATGAGCAAGTCCGGTTGTTGGCGGAGTGGCCATTAGTGAAGGCGGCGCTGACGAAGGAGACCCTGGACGATGCGGAGCGAGAAGCGCTGGGAAGGCAGTTAGTAAATCGCGAACATCCTGAATTTGCCGCTCTGCAGGCGCAACTGGGCGCTTTGACGGCGGAGAGAAAGAAGATTCGCCGAGCGGGCGCCATTACGCACGTGATGTATGAAAAAACCGACAGCTTGCCGATGGCCAACATTCTTTTTCGCGGCCAGTATGACCAGCCGCGCGAGCAGGTGACGCCGGGAGTGCCAGCGACGCTGCCGCCGATGGCGTCGGACTTGCCCCGCAATCGACTGGGGTTGGCGAAATGGTTGATTGACCCCAACAATCCTTTGATGTCGCGGGTGACGGTGAATCGCTTTTGGCAGGAACTTTTTGGCAACGGCCTGGTCCGCACGGCGGGAGACTTCGGCAGCCAAGGCGAAGTGCCCTCGCATGCCGAGTTACTCGATTGGATGGCGGTTGAGTTTCGCGAATCGGGTTGGGATGTGAAGAAGTTCTACCGATTGTTAGTGACATCGGCTACTTACCGGCAGACGGGAACGACGAGCCCGGAGAAGCTGAAGGTTGATGCGGAGAATCGTTTACTTTCGCGGGGTCCGCGCTTCCGGATGGATGCGGAGATGGTGCGGGACTACGCGCTGTCGGTAAGTGGATTGCTGAACCCGGAAGTAGGTGGCCCGAGCGTGAAGCCCTATCAGCCGAAGGGCGTGTGGGAGACGGTGGCCATGTTACAAAGCAATACGCGCAACTACGAGGAAGATAAGGGCAACAAGCTGTACCGGCGTTCCATGTATACGTTTTGGAAGCGCAGCGCGCCGCCGGCTTCGATGGATATCTTCAATGCTCCAAGCCGGGAAAACTGCACGGTGCGCCGGGAACGAACGAATACGCCGTTGCAAGCGCTGGTGACGATGAATGATCCGCAGTATGTGGAAGCCGCGCGGTATTTGGCGGAGCGGATGATGCGGCAGCCCGCGGGCCGGGCGGAGTTTCTGGCGAAGCAAGTGCTGGGACGAAGCTTCGATGCGCGAGAAGCGTTAATTGTGCAACGGGCGCAGGCCGATTATCTGGCCCATTACAAGTTACACCCAGAGGAGGCCAAGAAGCTGATCGCGACGGGCGCGTCCTTGCCGGATGCCCAGCTGCCGGCGCCGGAATTAGCCTCCTGGACGATGGTGGCGAACCAAATATTGAACCTCGACGAAGTGCTGAATAAGTAGGAGCCTGGCAAATGAACCCGCATGATGAAGCTGTAAACGTCGAAACCCGCCGCCAGTTACTGGCGCGCTCCACTTATGGCATTGGGGCGCTGGCGCTGAATGCACTGGGGGCCACTACGACGGGAAAGGTAACCGGGGGACTGCCCGAATTACCGCACTTTGCTCCGAAGGCCAAGCGTATTATCTATCTGCATATGGTGGGCGCGCCGCCGCAGATGGACTTACTGGACTACAAGCCGGGGATGAAGGACTGGTTCGATAAGGACTTGCCGGAGAGCATCCGGCAGGGGCAACGGCTGACCACGATGACGTCTGGCCAGGCGCGCTTTCCGATTGCGCCTTCGGTGTTTAAGTTTGCCCAACATGGCCGCAGCGGGGCTTGGATGTCGGAACTGATTCCGAATATGGCCAAGATGGTCGATGACCTTTCGATCATCCGGACGATGAATACCGAGGCCATCAACCATGAGCCGGCGATTACTTTTATCCAGACGGGCAATCAGATTCCGGGTAAGCCATGTTTCGGGTCGTGGCTGGCTTACGGACTGGGCAGCATGAACCAGGATTTGCCCACCTTTGTAGTGTTGAACGCGCAGCATTCGAATCCCAAAGCGAACGTGCAAGCGATATCGGCGCGCCTATGGAGTTCTGGTTTTCTGTCGGCGCAGTACGCGGGCGTGGCCTTACGTTCCGGCGCCGACCCGGTGCTGTATATCAACAATCCGGACGGCGTGGACTCGAAGGTGCGGCGGCGGATGCTGGATGCATTGAGTGAGATGAATCAACTGCAGCACGCCAAGGTAGGCGACCCGGAGACACGGGCGCGGATTGCGCAGTATGAGATGGCGTTCCGCATGCAGTCTTCCGTACCGGACTTGACGGACTTGTCGAAGGAACCGGCCAGCACTTACACGCTGTATGGCGAGGAGGCGCGCAAGGGTGGTACTTTTGCGAACTCATGCCTGATGGCGCGTCGTCTGGTGGAGCGGGGTGTGCGCTTCGTGCAGCTGTATATGCGCGGGTGGGACGTCCACGGCGAGTTGCCGCAGATTCTGCCGAGCCAGACCAAAGACGTCGACCAAGCCTGCTATGCCTTGGTGCAGGATTTGAAACAGCGCGGCTTACTCGACGATACGATTGTGATTTGGGGCGGCGAGTTTGGCCGCACGATTTATTCGCAAGGTAAGTTGACGGCCGATACTTATGGGCGCGATCACCATCCGCGGGCGTTTAGCTTATGGGTCGCGGGCGGCGGTTTCAAGGGTGGCTATGTGCATGGCGAGACCGATGCATTCAGCTATAACATTGTGCGGGACCCGGTGCATGTGCGGGATTTCCAAGCGACGATTCTGAATCAGTTTGGGATTGATACGACGCGCTTTAGTTATAAGCATCAGGGGTTGGATCAACGTTTGACGGGCGTGGAGAAGGCGACCGTGGTGAAGGAGTTGTTGGTTTGATTTAGCGCGGGATTTGGACCGGGTTACTGAGGACTCCGTCGATGGAGATGGCGAAGTCGCCGGAGTTGGTGAGGGTGAAGTTGGCGCGCTCAACTCCGGGCTGGGCGGGGACAGGAACCAGGGTGACGTCGACGTCCGTGTCGCCGATGCGGGCACTGACTTGTTGGCCTGTACCGAGGCCGGTGAAATAGACACTGAGTTTCTCACCCAGGCCGGCTGGTTCAGCTTGAGTAACTGGGCGTCCGTGCTCGTGAAAGAGCATTCCTTCGAAGATGGCCGGCGCGGTGGCGGCGATTTCGCAGGGGCACTCCACTGAGCCATTGGCGGTCTCGACCCGCAAGGTAACTGGTCCCACCAAACCGGTGGGCACGCGGAAATTGATTTGATTGGCGTTGGCGTAGAGAACGGTGGCGGCGTGGCCATTGACGCTGAGGCGCAGGGCACGCGAGTCGCCCCGCTGCTCAACGGGCGCTAGGCTGCGGCCCATGAGGGTGGCCAAGCCGCCGGGAGCGACCTCCGAGACGCCGCGGACGGCGCTGGTGACGTTACCCAGCAGACGGGGCGCGGGTTGCAGCATGAACCTGTCAAACGTCGTCCCATCGAGACCAATCGCCTGCACGGCGAAAGACGTGGCCTCAAGTTGGGCTTCCAAGAAATGGTGCCGCCCGTGCTGGACGGCGGCTTCGCGCCGGGGACGCGGTGGATAGATGTCCGCACCGCCGCCGCCGGTGGTGAAGTAGACGATGCCGCCCACGGGATGTGTGCGCTGGTAGTTGTGCTCGTGGCCGCTGAAGACGAGGTCGACTTGGTGGCGTTCGAGGATGGGCACGATGTGCCGGCGGACGAGTTCAGAGAGCGGGTCGTCCTGGTTGGGACCGCCGGCGAAAGGCGGGTGATGAAACATGACGATGCGCCAGAATTTTTGGCTGGAGGCGAGATCCTGATCGAGCCATTCGAGCATTTGCCCCGTGCCCGCGGCCACCTGTTCAAGCGGCGTGTTGCTATCGAGGACGACGATGTGGGCGTTTTCCCAATCGAAGCTGTAGTAACGGCCATGGCCTTCGGCGGGCACCGAATCACGGGGCACCTTGTTGAACTCGACAAACATCTGGCCGCCGGCGTGATAGTAGTCGTGATTACCGGGGCAGGGGAAGGCGGGCGCGGCGGCGAAGAGTTCCTGGTAGAGGCCGAAGTACTTACGGAGGTAGTTGTCGGCGTCGCCGACGGGGTAGACGAGGTCGCCGGTGTGCAGGATGAGATCTGGCTGGCGAGCGGTCATGCGGGCAGCGAGTTGCTTTTGCGGAATAGTTTCGGCACCGGAGTCACCGAAGACAACGATGCGGGAGCGCCCTGAGCCGGGCGTGCGGAAGTGGGAGAAAAGGTGGTCGGGCGCTGTGCGATAACGATAGGCGGTGCGAGGGGCGAGGTTACTGAGTTGAGCCGTATGGAGCCAGAAGCCTTGGGGCAGGCCGGTTACGT
>JAYVUQ010000355.1:0-2914 GCA_043787785.1 Bryobacteraceae bacterium | reverse complement strand
GCGTAACCGTTTTGCTGTGCAATACCCACATTGTGTGGCGGTTCAAGAGAAGCATCGCGCAAGTCCACGCCGGCCTTTGCCAAAGCCACTTCGATTTTTTCCCGATTAGGTGCTGCTTCAAATTCAATCCATAGCGACATGCTCGAACCATGGAAAACTGGCGCCGAAGTTAGGCGGATTGATGGTAGCTGTGGCCCGTTTCGTGCTGCCAGCAAACTGGCCAGGTGGCGCTCAATCCGAGCTTCCTTTTCCAGCAGGCTAACTGTCGCCTCTTCGCCGTAAGCCGACAAAAGGTTGAACGCCACTTGCGCGTCGAATATTTTTCCAAGGACTGGTTTGAACGAAAGCAGCGAAATCGCCTGGCCCTGCAATTCCGCAACACCGGCTTGGCCCCACTCGCTGGCAGGCTCCAGAATATTGACCACGCTCCGTCCCACAGCCTGTACCGATTGCAGTGTGAGCAGGCAATCAGCAAGCACTTGCGCAGCTGATGTCGGGATCACCAACAGCTTCGATTTTTCCCCATCCGGGCGATACAGACGCGCCCCTGGAGTTTCGTCCAGCAGCCCCTTGGCATCGATTACCGGAACGCCCTTCGGAGCCCATTTAATCGCCTGCTTGCAGATGGTGGCACTGGCCGCAGTAAGAATTACCAGATCGGCATCGGCCAGACTCTTTTTATCGAGCCGCTCCAGCACCGTGGTTTCGTCTTCGATCTGCGCGATTACGGCGATGTCTTCTTCCTCGCCACCAAGGACACGAAGGCGATAGCGATCACCAGCCAGTTCGTGAATTTCTTTGCCGAGCAGCGATTCGCCGCCGACGATTGCTGCAACTTTTTTAGCCAACCTGTTGTGTCTCCGGAGAATTCGGTCTGGGGTGCATTTTACGGCGCACAATGCCGCCGATGCGGATAACCATGCCGCTGGCCATATAGGCTAAGGACATTGCAAATAGCACTGGTTGTGAGTAGTTCAAAACCAGATAGATCAAGCTGCCGAAAAGAATAATAGTCTTAAATGAAAGCGGACTGCCCATGTTGAAATCTTTGAAGCTGCGGTAACGCCATGCAGAAACCATCAAGAACGAGAGCAGCCCGAGCAAGGCCATCCAGAGAACGGAATAAATCCACCAAGTGAGTGGCGCGGATTCAAACAAATAGACGACGCTCGCCACCATCGCAGCCGCCGCAGGAATGGGCAGCCCAACGAAATATTTGCGATCCGGCGGGCCCGGGTTCGAGGGTTGCGGATTAACCTGAACATTGAATCTTGCCAAACGCGCCGCGCCGCACAGCAGATAAAGGAACGAGAAGAAATAGCCGGCACGAATCAACGGTGTGCGTATAGTCGGGTCGGTTGACCAATCCACAAAATGGACGCCCCAGGTAAAAGCGAGCACCGCAGGGGCAATGCCGAAGGCGATGACGTCGGCTAGTGAATCGATCTCGCGGCCAAAGTCGGAAACCGTATTGGTCATGCGGGCGATGCGGCCATCAAGGCCGTCCAGAACCGCGGCGCCGCCGATCATGATCGCCGCCAACTCGAAATGGTGCCGGGCTGCCAGCGTTTGACCCAGGGCATGTGTTAATGCGCCTTGAAACGCTTCGAGAATTGCCAAAAAGCCAAGCAGCACGTTGCCCGCCGTGAAGAACGTGGGCAGAGCGTAAGCGGCGCGGCGCGGACGCCGGTCCGGCGATTTAGGGTCGATCAGCTTTTCAGAGAAGTTGAGTTTGGGCACAGCGTTAAACCTTTCTACGGGCAACTATGCTGGAGCCGGCGCTGACGCGCTCACCTTCTTCTACGGTGAGCGTCCACTCAGGTCCGAAGAACATGTCCACGCGCGATCCGAACTTGATGTAGCCGATGCGTTGGCCCGCTGCTACGGTTTCTCCAACTTTGGTGGAACAGATAATGCGCCGGGCAATGAGGCCGGCAATCTGACTGAAAACTACTTTGGTGCCATCGCCTTCAACAGTGATTGTGTTCATCTCGTTTTCAGTGGAAGCTTCTTCTTTGCTCGCTACCAGGAACTTTCCGGTCTGGTACTTCACAGCGGTGACTTTGCCAGCAATTGGAGAACGGTTCACGTGAACGTCGAAAACGTTGAGGAAAATTGATACCCGTTGCTGGCCGTTGATCTGTTTGATCCAGATCACTTTGCCATCAGCCGGAGAGACGGCGACCGGCCCACCGGGAATTTCGCGATCAGGATCGCGGAAAAACCAGAGGCAGAAAAGAGCGAGGATGAACATGGGCAAGCCGAAAACGGGCCGCGTGAGATAACCCACAAGCGCGCCGCCAGCTGCCAATCCGAGTGCGTAATAGATTCCGTCGATAACCATATATGGGCTGTTCTATATTGTCCCAGTTAGCGGCGGGTGTCACAAGTTTACGTGTGAATGCTAAACTGATGCCGAAACGCTTATGTACCTGGATTGGGCTAAACAAAATGAACGCCGCATTGTCGGCATGATTCGCGAAATGGTGGAAATTGAGAGTCCCAGCGATGACCCGGCTTCGGTTAATCGCTTTGTCGATTGGACCGCCCAGCAACTGCGCGATGTGGCGAAAGTGAAGATCATCAAAGGTGGGCCGCACTATGGCAATCACATGCTGGTGGAGTTTAACCTGCCAGGGCGCAAGAAGAGCGGACAAATTACGGCACTTGGCCATTCCGATACGGTTTGGCCACTGGGCACTTTGAAGACTATGCCGTTTCGCGAAGCTGATGGCCGGCTTTGGGGCCCAGGGGTGCTGGATATGAAAGCGGGCCTGGCATTTTTCATTGCGGCAATGCGCGCGTTGTGCGAACTCGACGTACCGGTGAAACATAAAGTGGTGCTGCAAATAAATTCAGAAGAAGAGGTGGGCAGTCATTCTTCAAGGGCGTTGACCGAGCAGCAGGCGAGGCA
>JAYVUQ010000354.1:0-2489 GCA_043787785.1 Bryobacteraceae bacterium | reverse complement strand
GAACAGCAGCGCGTCGGCGTTGCCGTTGGCTGCGGGACGGAAGCAGTACAAGCCACGCAGAATACCTGGCTCCACACCAGCGGGCATGGCCGGCTGTGCGTAGTCGTCATTGCTGACGGTGAGGTAATAGAAGCGGTCTTCGTTTTGCTGGTACATGCGCTTGATGCCGTCTTGAATAATCACGGCAAGCTCGAAAGCGAAAGCGGGATCGTAAGAGGCGCAAGTGGGCACGGTTGAGGCCAGAACATGGCTATGGCCGTCCTGGTGTTGAAGGCCTTCACCGGAAAGCGTGGTGCGTCCGGCGGTGGCGCCAAGCAGGAAGCCTTTGCCACGGGAATCGGCAAATGCCCAGACCATATCGCCAATGCGCTGGAATCCGAACATCGAATAGTAGATGTACATCGGAATCAGCGGCAAGCCGTAATTGCTGTATGCGGTACCGGCGGCGGTGAAGCTGCCCATGGAACCGGCTTCGGTGATACCTTCTTCCAGAATTTGGCCGGTTTTTGATTCGTGATAGAACAGGAATTGTTCAGAGTCAACCGGTTTATAAAGCTGACCTTGGCTGGCGTAGATGCCGACTTGACGGAACAGCGAATCCATACCGAATGTGCGGGCTTCGTCGGGAACGATTGGCACAATGTACTTGCCCAATTCGGCATCCTTCAAGAGCACGGTCATAATACGGACAACAGCCATGGTTGTGGAAATGGCACGGCCTTGTGAGCCGGCCAATGCATCGGCAAACTTTTCGATCGCCGGAGCTTGGATTGTGATTGGATCGTGTCTACGCTTGGGCAGCGGACCGCCTAATTCAGCACGGCGAGCCTGCATGTATTTCTCATCTGCTTCGGGAAGCTTGATGAACTCGCAATGAGATGCCTGTTCGTCTGTAATGGGGATGGAGAAGCGGTCGCGGAAGTAAAGCAACTGATCTTCGTTCAACTTCTTCTGCTGGTGGGTAAAGTTGCGGCCTTCGCCGGCTTCGCCCATACCGTAACCTTTAACTGTGTGCGCCAAAATTACGGTTGGCCCATTGGTGTTCGAGGTTGCTACTTTATAGGCGTTGTAGATCTTGTGTGGATCGTGGCCACCGCGGCGGAGGCGTTCAATCTGCAGATCACTTAAATGCTTAACCAATTCCAGTAACTCAGGGTATTTACCGAAGAAGGCTTCGCGAACGTAGGCGCCGCCCTTGGCTTTATAACCTTGATACTCGCCGTCGAGCACTTCGCCCATGCGTTTGATGAGCAGGCCGGTGGTGTCGCGAGCAAGAAGATCGTCCCATTCCTGACCCCAAATGAGTTTGATCACTTTCCAGCCGGCGCCTGTAAAGACGCCTTCCAGTTCCTGGATAATTTTGCCGTTGCCACGCACGGGGCCATCGAGCCGCTGGAGGTTGCAATTGACTACGAACACGAGATTATCGAGCTTTTCGCGACATGCGAGGGTGAGAGCGCCAAGCGATTCCACTTCGTCAGTTTCGCCATCGCCGAGAAACGCCCAGACTTTGCGACCGGTGGCGGGCAGGAGTCCGCGGTTTTCCAGGTAACGCATGAAGCGCGCCTGATAGATGGCGTTAAGCGGGCCGAGGCCCATGGAAACCGTGGGGAACTGCCAAAAATCGGGCATCAGCCAGGGGTGCGGATAGGAGCTGAGGCCTGGAGTTTCGCGCAATTCGTGGCGGAAATTGAGCAGTTGATCATTTGTCAGGCGTCCTTCAAGGAAAGCGCGCGAATACATGCCTGGGGAAGCATGGCCCTGGAAGTAGATAAGGTCGCCCGGTTGGCCATCGATGCCGCCGCGGAAGAAGTGGTTTAACCCGACTTCCATCAGCGCAGCTTGCGAGGCGTAGGTGGCGATATGGCCACCAATACCCGGATCATATTTGTTGGCCCGCACCACCATCGCAAGCGCATTCCAGCGCACGAAAGTCTTGATGCGGCGTTCGATTTCCCGGTCGCCTGGATAGGGTACTTCGGCTTCAACGGGGATCGTGTTGATATAGGGTGTAGTGACGTCTTTTGGGGCGACAACTCCATGAAGAGCGGCGCGCCTTTCGACGGCTTGGAGCAGGTATTGGGCCCGGTCCGGTCCAGCCTCGTCGATAACTTGATCGAGTGCCTCCAGCCATTCACTTGTTTCAATTGGGTTCAGATCGTCGTGGACTTCTGCCTGGGGTTTCAGCATTTGATAATGTTTCTCGCGAGAGGCACCGGTGGGCGCGCTTCGGACTTCTATTATTCTAGCGGAAGGAGGGCGGCAATGGGTGGTGGAAAGTGGCTGAGGGTGAAATAAGGGGAATGCCGGGGAGGATAGGGTGGATTGAGAGACTGGTTTAGTCAGGTTTCATGGTCGCCGCCGGAGCCCGTGCCTAGCAAAAGATTCTGTGTTAGCGCGAACATGCAACATCGGTAGCACGTTAAGTTTCTGATGGTCCTTGAGCCGCCATTTAATACGAGGATTGCGTTGATGGAGGTTTTTTGGCC
>JAYVUQ010000353.1:0-1532 GCA_043787785.1 Bryobacteraceae bacterium | reverse complement strand
GGGCCAGGCGATGGGGCTTTTGTTGCTTGGACTGGGACAGCCGCTTCTGAAACGCATCTGGTTTGGTGAGATTATCCCGGCACTCAGCTTTGCGCCGCTGAGTGCGGCGCAAACTCTCGGCAGTGCGGGCATGTTGATCGGCACCGGGTTGATCGCCATTCTCGTCATGCGTCTAATTGGCGGGCCGGATGATTCGAGCCGCGAAGGCAAATGACGAAGACTTCTGCGTTAACCCCGCACTGTTTCTCTTACTACTGACTATCCACTCTCACGTGGTGCCCCTGTCGCCAGCGGCGCACACTCATCCCGTTCGATCGGGCTCGTCCCGGGCCAAACATAGCATCGGCCTCAACCGCTCCAATGACACCTCGACCTCGCTTCGCCTCTGCCCGATCCCAGCTTACCCTGACTTTCATGCCATTCCGTGGCCGGCCCCCGGTCATCCGGAACATAGCAGTCCCACTGGCCGGCCCCACTGGCCGGTCGAAAGTCGACTGGGCCTCAGGCATGTTGCGCGTTGGTTTCGAAGGCGGGAGACGATACGGTTTGGGGAGGTTTCTTGGTTGGCCGGCCGAGGGGTAGCGGCTGGAGGCGGATCTGGAATTTGGCTTCGAGGGCCTCGACAAAGCCTGGTTCGCCGAGCGGGATCTCGGTGCGGGTGGCGCGGCGAAGGGCGGCGATGGCGGCATGGTCCTGGGGTTGAAGCAGCCGGTGACGCCACGGCTCAGGCGCTAAGGGCCGAGTTTCGAGATCAAGCCACGGGGGCGGAGCGACGAGACCGGCGTGGGCGGCGGCGGAGGACCAGGGGTAGTCGGTGGCCTGGGCGACGATGCGCGCGCGGACGGGGTTGAGGTCGACGTAAGCGAGGGCGGCGAGGAAGTGAGGGTCATCGAGCACGCAGGAGAAGAAACGGCTTTGCCAGAGTCGACCGCGCCGGTTGAGTCGGCCGTGCAGATATTGGGCATACTGGGCCGTAAGGTGCTGCATGAACCGGCTGACGCCGTCCTCGACTCGGCCGGTGACGACCAGATGGAAGTGATTCGACATGAGAGCATGGCCGTGGATGCGGACATGGCGGAGGTCGGCATGGTGGTCGAGGAGGGCGAGGAAGTGGGTGCGGTCATCGTCGCTGAAGAAGATCGGCTGGCGATAATTACCGCGTTGGGTGAGGTGGAGCGGGTATCCGGGGGGTGCGAATCTGGGTTTACGGGGCATTCACTAAATAAGTGGATTTCGCCGGCCGTTATTCTCATAAATTTTGCGAAAAAAAGGGTGGGGGGGACGGTGAGTAGGTGGCGATACCCGCATTGGCGGGGTGCGCGCTATCTAATTTGGATTGATATGTTTAGCCGGACGATGGCTATTGCTAGCAGAAAACCGTGTCAAAGAGTCTTTGACGCCGATTCCGGTTGACGCCGATTCCGGTTGACGCCGATTCCGCAATCCGGAAGGCAAGCGAGGGCTAATCAGCCGCCAACTTCTAAAAACTGGCTGGCACTGTATTTCCCTGTTTCCTAGGCGGGACCTGTCAC
>JAYVUQ010000352.1:0-1730 GCA_043787785.1 Bryobacteraceae bacterium | reverse complement strand
GTTCGACACCAGGGCCGACTAGCTCACATAGGCGTCGCACAGGCCATTCTTCATCACCCCAATCTCCGAGGCCGGTTACCTGGAATCTCGCTGTGGCGGTCGAAAGACTCCGTCAGAGGTACGGAATTCCCGCACAAGTCTTGCTGACGCGGGTCAGCGTCCGAGTAACCGATACTTTGAACCATGCCTATCCGGTTGACTCCCACGTCACCGACTTAGCGTCACTCCGTCGGGCCACCGACGAGGAATCAAACGACAACCTGCGCGCGCAGCCCGATATTTCAACAGTTGGCCCGTCGCTCATGTCTTGCCTCCGCCTTACGATCCTTCGATCGCATCGCCGTTGAAGTCAACGCCCGTCGGTGGCGCGTGGTAAGGTGCTTGACAATGACGAGTAGGCCAGTTGCCCCTGAACGGCGCCTTCCCCGGATGCGCGCGAGCTTCGCCAAGGACTACAGCATGCTCGCCGACGACTACGAGTATTTCACCCGCACGGGTGCCTACGCAACACCTACGCCGGATGCTCCCAAGCCCCGTCGTAAAGCTCGCGGTACGTCGGCGAAGTCGCCGTCGCCCCGAGCCCGAGAACGGAGTGGAAAGCGCTCATCGGGTAGAAGCGGCGGTTGAACCGGAACACGAACTCGTTGAGGTATGCCTGCAAGTGCTGCGGGCTGACGCCGTGGTGTGTGCCATGGAGCCACGTTTTCAGGTTCGAGAAGACGATGTGGATGAGCGGCAGGTGGGCGTCGGTCTTTGCGGGATCGCCACCGAGCACGAGCGGCTGGTGTTTGAATCCGAGGGCGGGTAGGCCCGCATAGCCGATCCATCCGTCGGTGCGAACTGTCGCGCCTGGAGCGACGTTCTCTTTCACGAAGCCGGTCAACTCCTCGGACCCGCGCCCTGACAAGTAGGCGACGGGATCTGCGAGAGCGTCGGCCACGGAAGCAACACCGGAGACGACGCGCAGTCGGAGCCGCCCGGCGTAGACACTGCGCCGCTTGCCCTTCTTTCCGCTGGCCTTGGTGACCTCGTTCTTGATTGTGTTCTCCAATGTCCGCGCGCGAATCTCGACGGCCCCGACGACGGTTGACTTGTGATGCACGCCACGCCCCTCACCCTTCGTCTTGCCCCCCACAAGGCACTCGTCGACTTCCACGGGCCACTCGGCGCCGATCTGGTCCCGGTCTGGGCGCACCATGCCAGCCCGCAGCTTGTGGAGCATCTGGAACGCTGTCTCGTAGCGCCCGATGTCGAGCTGGCGTTGGAACTGGAGCGCGCTCATCCCCGGCGTCTGCGTCGTCACGAGGTAGGCGCCCCAGAACCACTTCGACAGCGGCGTCCGCGTGTCCTGCATGATCGAGCCAGCCTTCAAGGAAACGTCGGCACGGCAACTGCGGCAGCGGAGCACGCCGGGGCGATTGGCGAACCGGAACGGTTCGCTGACTACCCCACATTTCGGACAAGAAAAGCCATCGGGCCAGCGGAGCTTTTCGAGGTACTCGGCGCACGCCTCGTCACTCGGGAAAGCTGCCTGGAACTCCGGGAGCGACTCGGGGAATCCGCGCTGGTCCATGCCCTATGAGTAACACCGACGGGCGTGGGAGTCAACCGGATAGGCATGGGATCAACCTCGGCAAGTCCCAGGCTTTTGAGCAGGCGATTTCTCGGCCACGGCTGGTCGGAGTTCGCGGCGTGAGCGAACAGGCTTCGCTCTTTGCGTTCCAGGCGGC
>JAYVUQ010000351.1:0-2105 GCA_043787785.1 Bryobacteraceae bacterium | reverse complement strand
TGCCTACAGCATTAGCTGTGGCGCATATTCGCAACTTTGATAAACACTCACATCATAGTTCGTCGACCGCACAATTGCTACCTTCTCCCTACCCCAACTTCACGTCGAGCCCGTCGCGTGAGCGGCGGGTTTCATTTCGCCTTGGACTTTGATAACGAGTAAGTAAAGTTCTGGCAGGCGAGGCATCGTAGCACCGATGATCTCGAGGGGTCAAAGTGGCTCCCAAGCAGATGCCGTCACAACAATCATGAAACTCAATCTTGCCCATCCTCAACCACTTAGCGCGCTTACCCCGTCTGGACCTTGTATACCGGTACTAAAGTCAAATCAGAGAAACGCACATGATCTATCAATCCATCTTTCGCAACCAGCTCACCACCGGCGACAATTACTCGGCCTTTTCGCGACCTCACCAGTCCGCCGATAGCACTTACTCCATTCACTTAGTCAAAGCCGAAGACCCGGCTTACATCCCCGGCGACTTCGAAGTCTGGCCTCTCTTCAGCCAAGCCATCATCGAAGCCTTTAAGGATCGCCCCCACATACTGAATATCGCCGTCGATGCCGTCAAAAAGACCAAACAAGAACTCCGCGGCCTCCAAAACCGCGACATCCCTCCCGGTACGCGCCCCAAACCGCCACGCTGGTCGCGGTAGGTTAGACATCCACGTCTGTCCTACTGGAAATGCCAATCACACACGATTTAGAATTTCTTACTCCTGCCCCATCAACCACTTACCGCAGATCACCCATCCAAAAGTTACCAACCGCTCCCGTAGTATAGAATCAGGTCCAAACCAAGGACCAACATCACCGCCGGACGCCGCTCCTGCGCCATCCAAGGAGCCACAAACATGTCCCGCAAAATATCCCAGAAACGAATCGAAGCCAATCGCCGTAATGCCCAGAAGTCCACCGGCCCGCGTACTATTGAGGGAAAAGCCAAGTCCGCCCACAATGCCACCACGCATGGTTTCTCCGGACTCCACACGAACCCCCTCGCCCCCGGTTGTTTCCTCAAAGTCGAAGACGAGCGCCAGTTTCTTGGCTTACTCAACGAATACGTCAAGACTTACTACCCCCAACACCCCGACGAACTCGACTTACTCGCCGAAGCGGTCTACGCCAAATGGCGGCAAAACAGAATCTGGATGGCCGAAACCGCGCAAATCGAAATTGCCATCGCCGAAAATGAAACCGACCTTCGCCGTTCACTCCCCGCCGCCAATGCCAATGCCCACTTAGCCAACGGCATCGCCCACTCCGAACAAATCCTCAAGCTCTACTTACGCTACGACGCCCAACTCCACCGCCATTATCGTAACTGCCTCAAAGATCTCCGCGACTTACAAGCCGAGCGACTGCCGGTAAGTGACGATCCAATCGAACCCAAACCACCCACCGCCGAAACCGAAGCCGCCCCCGAAACCGCCCCCGAAGCCAGGGCCGAGGCTGAAATCAGCACCCCAAATCAGCCCACCCCAAGCGAACCCAAACTCACCCCGGAACAAGCCCACGCCCTCGCAGAAAAAGCCGAAATCCGCCGCCTCATGGACCTCGGCCTCGGCCGCCGCACTCCGTAGTCCTAAAGAAGCAGCCCGTTCGGCGGGGAACACTTCACCGATGTCGCCGACATGGTGATCCACCAGATCCTGCCTGAATCGGTCTCTTCTGGCACAAGCACTTCCTGAACCCTCCTTCGTGTCGCACCTTTTACCGAGGGGAGCGACCACGTTGGCAAGTTGATTTGCCAGTGTTGATGCGCCAGCGCAGTTCGACCGCTGCAGTGGGGCCGCTGCTGTTCAACAATAAACAATAGTGCCGGGCAGTGCGCCGGGATAAACCGGCATAGGGTAGGGGATGAAAGAGCCCTACAGGAAAGGAATAGCGAAACGATTCTGGCCTCGAGTTTTGCGTTGGTTATGGTGAGGTAATGAGCGAAGCGTAAACAGAGGTAACTATGGCGCGGCGAATCTACTTACCGAAACCGGACGGCCGACAGCGGTCGATCGGCATTGCGGCGCTGGAGGATAAGATCGTTCAGCAAGCTGTAGTAACCATCTTGAACGAAATATACGAGGTGGACTTTCGGGGATTCAGCTACG
>JAYVUQ010000350.1:0-6357 GCA_043787785.1 Bryobacteraceae bacterium | reverse complement strand
GAAGAGATGCGGTCGAAAGTGGCTTGGATGTCGTGGCGTTGAGATACGGCCAGGTCATGCAGTTCGCCAGTTACGCCGGGATTTTCGATTGCGGCCTGGAAAGTCGCGAGCGCCGACTCTTCGCCGCGGAGGCACTCTTCGATGACCGCGCGATCACCGCCTCTGGATACTGCGGCCCGCAGCACAATCCACCCGCGGTGGAGCGCGCCGGTTACGGTGCCGGACTCATCCGGATCGACTCCCATTATGCGCACCTGACGGTCAAGTTCGAGGCCGAAGGTAGCGCGCTGGAGAGAGTAGTTACGGAATAAGTCTTTCAGGTCCTGCCGTATCGCATCGTCCGCCGCCGTGGCAAATCCTTTTTCGCCGTCGCGCAGTGCTTCCCTGAGAGCGCCGCTGGCATTGCTAATCGTGTCAGTCATAATACTCCTTAATTAAAAAGTGAACCCAAGAAGAAAGTCGCCTTGGTTGCGATTGGTGCGCAACAGCGAGTTGATGGGATCACGAAAATTCTCGGAGCCCCAGCGGGTATAGCGAAGTTCGGGAGAGATGCGTACGCGCCCTAGCTTAAATTCCACGCCACCGCCGAAAACGAAGCCAATGTCGTTACGCTTATTGAATTCCGTGGCGTTGTTGATTGTGATGCCGGCCTTATTCGCAACCGAACGGAATTGATTAATACCTGAGATATGACGGAAAGAGGCGCCCGTGTCAACAAAGGGACGCACGGGCCCGGGCAGGATAGCCCATTTCACCAGTAAGGGAAACTCCCAGGAGTTTGCGACGGTTTTTGCGTACACGTTATTCGGCAGGGGCTGCTCATATTGATAGCCGATTCGTTTGTACAACGCGTCCACCTCAATCGCAAAACGGCCGGGCAAGTTCACTTGAACTGTGGGGCCGATCAAGTAGCGCTTGGTATTGGTGAAGTAGTTTCCCTGATTTGCCCTGAAAGTCTCAAAGCCATCGGTAATGGGCACGCCGGCCTTGACGCCGATCGAAACTGGCTGAGCAAGTAGAGGACTGGAGAGGAGAATAAATACAGATAGCAATGGGCGCATGCCTGGCGACAATGCACGTGAGTTGCCAAATAGGTGGGCCTTGTGTTTGGTCAAGGTTAGCGCGCCCACGAGAAAAGGGCGGCAAATCTTGCCGTCCTTTTTTTCATGCGCGGGAAATTTGGGAAATCAGCGTGACGCCCAACCCGCTTTCAAGGGTGCCAGTCACCCAACCCGCCACCCAACCTGCCACACCGCGCCGCCACACCGCGCCCATCCCGCCTTCACCCAGCTTGCCGGAGAGATTAGTAGCGCGCCACGCGTGGCTTCCCTCACGGACGCACTCGTGGAGGCTACGTTCCAGGAGGTTCCACCTCGCGCGCCAGATTACCCCGGTGGGCGACGAGCGGCTGAAAATCTGGACCACCCCGTTGGGTGGCCCCATATGGCCCCGATATGCCTCGGAACGGAGTACGTCTTCGTCACCTGGCAGGTGAAGGCCATCGAAGCCGCCCGCTGGCGCCAGCTTCAGGCCAAGTGCGAGAAGATTGCGGCCGAGCACGCGCGGGAGTGCCAGTATCCGAACTCCAACCACTGGCGCCGGATGAAGCGGTAGGGCGGGCCTCCGCTCCGCTGCCACTGAGACCGGGTGATTTTGGTTCCGCCGCAGAGTCTCGGAGGCAGTCGCGCGCACTCCGCTGCCGCCACCGATGCGGCGCCGTCCTCAAGTAGCTTTACGAGCCGGTTCGTGGTTGGGATATAGTGGCGAAGAGCTCTACTCTTGCCCGCCAGCGGAATTGGGCTCACTCCAATAAACCGCCGAAACCGGCAACAGGGAATTCGACCCATGACCACGAAGTCCGTCGCCAGTCAACTTGGCTTACTGATGCTGCTGATGCCCGGCACCGCGCTGGGCCAATTGATCCAGGGTACCCTGGCCGGCAATGTGGTGGACCCGACGCAAGCCGCCGTCTCGAGCGCCAAGATCACTGTAAGAAACACCGATACCAACCAGACCCGCGAGACGGTGAGCAACGATGCCGGCGGCTACACGCTGCCCACGCTGCCGCCTGGGCCCTATGCCCTCACCATCAACGCGCCCGGCTTCCGTCCGTACACGCAGACGGGAATTGCCGTGGCGGCCAACAACCTTACGCGCGTCGACGCCACACTCGCCTTGGGGCAAGCCGCCGACACGGTTACCGTGGCCGCTGAGGTCAGCACGCTGCAGACGGATCGCGCTGACGTGCGAACCGACATCTCCGGGCAGGCCCTGCGGAATTTGCCGGTGCCGCTGGGCCGGAACTATCAAATGCTCCTGCCCATGATCGTGCCGGGTGTCTCCACGCCCAGCAGCGGCGGTTCGTTTGCCGCCAACCCGTCGCGCGCCGTGTCGATCGGCTTTAATGGTGCCAGCGGTTGGGGCAACAACACTCGCATCGACGGCACCAGCGCCAGCAACTTCAATGGCACTTACCCGATGTTCACGCCCGCCCTCGAGGCGATTGAAACCGTCAGCGTCATCACCAACTCCTTCGACGCCGAGCAAGGCATGGCGAGTGCGGCCGCCATCAACATCCTCACGAAATCCGGAACCAACCAGATACATGGTTCGCTCTTCGCCGCGCATACCAACCAACATTTGAAGGCCTACGCCTGGACCGCTGACCGAACTCGTCAGGCGCCGAAGTATTTACACAATCAACTGGGAGGCACCTTCGGCGGCGCGCTCAAAAAGGACAAGGCCTTCTACTTCGTGAGCTATGAAGGCACGTTTGTCCGGCAAGCGACGCCCCTGTTCGCGCAAGTGCCCACGGCGGCCATGAAGTCCGGCGATCTTTCCGCCACTCCGACGGCCATTTTCGACCCCTCCAGCGGAGCCGCCAACGGCACCGGCCGCATGGCTTTTCCCGGCAACCAGATCCCCGTCGCGCGCGTGGACCTGGGCATTCAAGCGTTGCTCAATACCAAACTCTGGCCAGACCCCAACGTGCGCGGCACCGGCGCATTTGGGCTGGGCCGCAATTACTTCAGCGAGGGCACCAGCGGGCAGGATCGCGGGCAGTTCGACGCCAAGCTCAATTGGAACCCGCTCCAGAAACTCGCGTTGACCGCGCGTTTCGGCCTCAATCGCAACAACTGGTTCAACCCGCAGCAGTTCGGCGCCCTCGGCGGGCCGGGCTACAGCCCGTCGAACTCCACGGTCGGCGTCGGCGAAGGCTCCGTCTATAGCGGAACCCTCTCGGGCTCTTACACCTTCACGCCGCACTTTATCGTGGACGCTTACTTTGGCTACTCCGGCAATTTCCCTTATTCCCGTCAACAGCGGCTCGATGAGAATCTCGGCTGGACGCTGCTGAAGGTTCCCGGCTTGCAAAGCAATCAGGCACGCGAAGGCGGCTGGCCGGCCTTGATTATCGATGGCTTCGGTGGCACTGGCGCCGGCCAACTGCCCAGCGCCAACATCGGCCCGAACAACAACTTTCAGCCGCAGGAGTTTCAGAACTATGAGCGGGAGTTGGTCGGCAACGCCACCTGGGTCCGCGGCACGCACTCCTTCCGCGCCGGCACGACGTTTGTCCAGCAACGCGGCAATGAGAATCAGATGCAAGCGACGTTCTGCGGGTTCTGCCTCGGCTCAGGCGGCTTTCAGTTCTCCCAGGGAGCTACCCAACTCAGTGGCGGACCGACCGGCAATGACTTCAACGCTTTCGGATCCTTCCTGCTCGGCCTGCCGGCCAACGCCGGCAAGGTGACGCTGTTCCCTGATAAATACCGCAACCACGGCAATATCTATGGGCTCTACGTGCGTGACCAGTGGCAAGTCACGCGTAAGCTGACGTTGACCTACGGCACTCGTTGGGAAGCCATCCCCTACGCCACCCGCGGCGACCGCGGCCTGGAATACCTGGACGCCGCAGCCAACCAGATGGTGATCTGCGGCGTGGCGGGCAATCCCAAGAATTGCGGCATCACCAAGAACACCAGCCGCTTCGCGCCGCGCGCGGGCATTGCTTACCGCTTGACGGACTCCACCGTGCTTCGCGCCGGCTACGGCTTGAGTAATGACCCTACGCCCTACGGCGCCGCTTTGGGCAATCGTCAGAATTACCCGGATATTCTGGCCACTACGCTAAACGCCCCCAACGGCTTTGGCTTCGCCACCACCCTCCGGCAGGGTCTGCCGGTCGCCGTGACGCCGGATCTCAGTTCGGGCCGGGTGAATGTGCCGCGCACCGCCGGCGTCTTCACCGTCGACAACACCAATTTTGTTCGCGGCTATGTGCAGAGCTGGAACGCCACCATCGAACAGCGCTTCAAGGGCTGGAACACCGCCGCCGGCTATGTGGCCACGCGCTCCATTAACCCGGTGTCCGCGCTCAACTTGAATTGGTCGCCGATCGGGACCGGCGCCGCAGGGCAGCAACTCAATGTGCTGGCCGGCCGCACGGCAATCACCAACACCATCGGCAGCATGGGCACGCATCGCTATGATTCGTTGCAGGCCAAGGTGGAGCGTCGTTTCGCCAAGGGCATGCAGTTCCTGATGAACTACACACTGGCGCAAGCCAAGGCTTACTCGACGCAGGTCGCGATTCCCTCCCTCTTCTCCCTAAACTACGGGCCCATGGGTAATATCGCCAAGCACACGGTGGGCCTCAGCGGAGCTTTGGAAGCCCCCTTCGGCAAGAACAAGCCATGGCTCACCACCGGGCGGGCCGGCAAGGCGCTGGGCGGTTGGCAAGTCAGCGGCGGCGCGATTCTGCGCACCGGCACGCCCTTCACGGTGACTGCCGCCAACACCACGCTGAACGCCGTGGCCTCCAATCAGTTCGGCGACTGCGTCAATGCGCCGAAAGACTTGGGCAGCATCGTTCAGTGGTACGACCGGTCGTCCTTCGCCGTCCCCGCGGCGGGCCGCTTCGGCACTTGCAAGACGAACAGCCTCACGGGCCCGTCCTGGGTGAACGTCGACGCTGGCATTGACCGGACGTTCGTTCTCCGCGAAGGAATCCAACTCAAGTTCCGCGCCGAAGTCTTCAATCTGGCCAACACGCCGCACCATTCGAACCCGACCAATAGCGTGAACAGCGGAACGTTCATGCAAGCCCTGGGTATCGCGAACACCGGGCGCGAAGGAATCGACGAGCGCGTCTTCCGCCTAAACTTGCGGATCGGCTGGTAAGTTTAAAATCACCCACGGAAACGACATGACCGCTCCGCGAGTCGGAGTCCGTCAAGTATTCGAGGGCAGGCTGCGTTCAGCCGGCAGTTCCCATATGCCGTATCGGTGCAACCTTCTGAGCGGCTTGGTTTGTCTTAGGGCGAACCCGCTGCCCTTTCCTGGCCTTCGCATTCACTTCGTTAGGGCTTGCTAACTTTCGACTTTGGGTCGCCATTCGCATTCGCGGGGATCGAAACTCGCGACGTCCACTTCCCGATGGTGCTAGACGCGGACCTGTGGGCCATCGGCAGCACTGGCCCAGACGCGGTTGGCCGGCGCGCCTGCCGCCGCGGGAACGAGCGCGATAGGCTGAGAAAGCTTTGGCTCACTAGGCTCTCTGCATCCATTTGCAGCAAAGGCGTACGTGCCTTCTGAGCTTGGACACAAAGATCAGGGGCAGGAGGAATCTGTCCGAAAATCGGCATGCTTAGTTGCAAGCCCACTTCGATCAATCACTTCGCTCATCGCCGCCCGCCTTGCGAGTGGGAGCAAAACCACTCAACTCGTACAAGTTCAGCGCCAGAAACTGTTCAATCTCGAAGATGTCAATTCGGTCTGCAATACCCGCATTTCCAGCCAGTCCCTCCGCCACTGCCACTCCGGCTTTCGCGTGACGACTATCGCCCGGAATCCATCGGTTAGATTCGTTACGCAGTCTTGGATCATCAACTCTGACGGGGCATTCGTCACATGAATAGCCACGTCGTCGATCAAGAAATCTCCGACTCGACCCTTTGGCGCATCGGCAGTTGAAAAACTATGGTGCGAAAATCTCCCCACTCCAAGCGCACAATCCAGCTTTGCTCCCACCAAATGTTGCATCATCGGTCCGGTGTACTGCATTCCAGGGGACTGTTTTTGTCTGGTCTCTGCCAGTTCGATTACATCGCGAACCATCCGTCGCAGGCTTCGGGAAGCGTCCAATGAAATCAGGAAAGGCTTTGCCGCAAAAAGCGGAGCCTACCGGGCGCAACCCCCTCGTGGTAACTATGGCGCGGCGAATCTACTTACCGAAACCGGACGGCCGACAGCGGCCGATCGGCATTGCGGCGCTGGAGGATAAGATCGTTCAGCAAGCTGTAGTAACCATCTTGAACGAAATATACGAGGTGGACTTTCGGGGATTCAGCTACG
>JAYVUQ010000349.1:0-9773 GCA_043787785.1 Bryobacteraceae bacterium | reverse complement strand
TCTCCTCCGCCCCTGGCGGTCGCATCCCAAACAGGTCCGACCCTACCTCGCGCACCCCGCCCGCCACCAGCAACTGCAATGACGCCGATGCCAGGTTTCCCTCGTTACTGATCAACGTCACCTCAATCTTTCCGCATTCGGCGAAGTCCAAAGGCGGGTAAAGTTCCTGTACCGCTTCCGTGATCAGAGCACCGCCCGTTAGCGTCGAGTATGCCGCATCGAGCGGCGTGCCGGCGATCACTGCCGCATCGTACTCCACGCGCTGGGATGATCGCGGGTAAAGGTGATACTCGCCCGTAAAAGGAAACTTCACCGGCCGGGCCAGTGACATTCGAGCCCGCGCCACCCAGGGTGACAAAATCGCCTTTTGGGCCGCTGCTGGCTTCGGCCGCAGAATCACTCCCGGCACCCCGTTCTTCACCGGCATCGCGATCTTCTTCGTATTCGCTAACGTCGTAGCGGCCGGTTTCGGCCTCGCTTCTGGCAATACCGCGCTCACTCCGTTCCAAATCCGTTGCCCTGCCTCCACGGCTCCCCAACTGGCCCCCCACCCGGTACTGGATTCCGGAAAGGACATCAATAGCAGCGTCAAAACCACCGCCCACGCGGCATGCGGCCAACTCACAGCATGGCTTACCGCCAGATAGGCATCCCGTGCGATCAAGCTTGCCGTCCACATCGCCGCCACCCCGCATCCGAGCAGCAGCGCGGCGATCAAGTGCCCCGTCACCATCGCGCCCAAACCAATCTCCAGGATCACTGCCCCCAGAATGACGGCCATCACTCCCCCGCCCCAGGCCCGATCCCCGCTGGGCGTCGCGTGAAAGAGCAACTCCCGCTCCTCGCGCCCCTTTCTCCTTTTATGGGTCCGCCGGATCCAGACGTTTCCCAACAGAAGGCGTGTCGCATTCGCCGCCATCAAAATGCCCACCGCCGCCAAAGCCGTATTCAACATCGACAACAGCCAGTACGACGGAACGAACCACACGCCGGGCACCGCGGCCCGGGCCGAAGCTCGTAATAACTCCCCAACCCGAGCCCCAGAACGACCCAGGTTCACACAAAGGATAATCAGCGTGACACTGCCCCACGTCAGTAACCCGGCCAGCGCCACCGTCAGTACTTTCGGTGCCAGCAACCACCGTTCAGCTTGGTACAACCCGATCCAGGCGATACTCGCCACCAGCCCGATCAAGTGCAAAGCCAGAACAGCGCGTCGCTGGGATATCCATGCCATCCGATCACGACTATTCTGTCATTTCCTGTCATCAACTTACAGAAAATCGCTCGCTCGCGCCTGCTATTCTTATCTCGTGAGGAATTTGAATTGTTGTCCTTTTCAACGCTTTTCTGCGATACCCAATAGAATCAATCACTCCCGGGTTAGTTTCGTCACTTCGAAATAACAAAAAACGGTGGGCCGCAACCCACCGTCTTTCTTGCGTCCTACTGCCGCTCTACTGCACCGGAAACGACTTCGCCGCGCATAACATGCCCGTCGCCCCATTACGAATGGCTACCGTGTAAGTGCCCTTCGTGCTGAGCGTCGTTTCCACCGACAAAATCGTCGCGGACTTGTCCCGCGGCGTCACCACGCAAGGCGTCGCGCAGCCAGGTCCCGTAAATACCACCTGCGCCTTCGCCGGATCGAAGCCCGTGCCCACCATCCAAATGGTGAACGGGGTGCCCACAATCGGAGCACTATATAGGTAGCCCGTCGTAAAGACCGGTGCCGCTGCCGCAGGTTCCGCGGGCGTCGGCGCCGGTACGGGAGTTGGCGTTGTCGCAGTAGCAGGATATAGCGACAAAGCCCCGGCCCTATCGCCCGCTTCCAGCGTCCGCTTCTTCGTCTCGCCCGCACCCGCCGAGGCCCACATCGTCTGTTCGCCGCAAGTAGGACCCGACGGATGATTTAAGCCCAAAGCATGGCCCAGTTCATGCGCCGTCACGTTCTGCACATCGAACTTACTCGCCTCACCGCTAGGCGACCAACTGACGGTGTTACTAAACGTCATCGTAAACCGGCGCATCTTATTCGTCGAGTCGTACTCAATGCGGGTCGCGGCCAGCGTCGTCGCGCCCGATACCGGTCCTATGAGAAACTCGTTTGTGCTCGCGGCATCAGCCTGGAAGCGAAATGCCGTCTCCGACCGATTCCAACTGGTCGCCGACGCTTCCAGTGCCGCCTGCCAGGTGGCCGGAATTGTCGCGCCGATCTTGTAAGTGGCCGTCGCTCCCGCCCACTTCGGCCCAATCGGGACAAAGCACGCCGCATCCGGAGTCGGCGCGGGTGCCGCGGCCATCTCCTTCAGAAAGTCATGCGCCCGGCGGCTCTCACTTTCCGGCACCGCCTCCTGCTGATCGGCCAAGTGCTGCTGGATCTTACTCACCACCTGGGACCCGCGCTCGCCAAGTTCTGGTACCCAGCCGCCGCGGATACTATATTTCTCGCTCACTTGGTCACCCTCGAGAAAAACCATCACGGACTCATCAGCCGCAAACGAAGGCGCATCGGTAAAGATCACCCGGGTATCACCCACCGAGCCGCCTCTCACAGTAAAGGTACGAAACCCCGGGGATTTGCGACTTCGCTCCTTCAGCGTTGCGCTTACCTGGACAGTAACATCGGTATAAATTTCGCCATCGGAGCCATAGTAACTCCGGCTTGCCGAAACGTCGCCCATGACGATACTCGTAGCAGCCTGCGTATGTTCACGAAGATCTCCGTTCCGGCTCGCCCACAATGACGTGCCGCCCAGGCCAATCAGAAAAAGGGTCAAAAAACGCATAAAGTTTCACACTCGTTGCAGTCAGATTTTGACGACTTCTCGGATCGCTGGGATGATCATGCCACGACTATTCGCCCCTCGCACCGGCTGAGCTATAAATGTCGAAGAACTTAGGCCCAGCCGGCTACTAGCTTAAGGAAAAAGTACAGTTGATGGTACTAAAGTGTAAAGCGCACAGAAAACACTTAGAGCTGAACTTCCTGCTTCCTCATCCCAATTAACTAGTTAGCCCGTTTCGCAGAGCAAAACGGACGATATCCCCGGTATTGTGGAGGTTCAGCTTCTCCATCACACTTCCCCGATGCGATTCCACAGTATATACGCTCAGGTTGAGCCCATTCGCAATATCCTTGTTCGACTTTCCTTCGGCGATCATCGTCAGGATCTCCCGCTCCCGGCTGGTGAGTAGATCAATCGGATTCGAGACGTGCTTGCGATAGTCGCTCAGCACGGCATCGGAGATCGCCGGGCTCAGAAACGCTTCGCCCCGATGCACGGCGCGAATGGCCTTCAGCAGGTCGTCATCGTCGGAATCCTTCAGCAAGTATCCCCTCGCGCCGGCGCGCAGAATCTCCCGCACATAGACGGCGTCTTTGTGCATGCTGAGCCCGATCACTTTCGTACTCGTTAGCTCGTCACAAATCTGGCGCGTGCCTTCGATCCCATTCAACTCCGGCATCGACACATCCATCACCACAATATCCGGACGCACCTTACGCGCTTCGCTAATCGCCTCCCGCCCCGTCTTTGCTTCGCCCACCACTTCCATGTCCGGTTGACTATCCAGCACCATCCGCAATCCCTTGCGCAGGATGGTGTGATCATCAGCCAACAAAACTCGGATCTTCTTGTTCAACATGTTGTCCCGCCCTCCGTAGCGGCGCATCCACTTGAATGCTCAGCCCCCCCTCCGGTCGATTTCGGAGGGTCAAGTCACCATCCACCTGCCGCGCCCGGGCGCGCATTCCCACCATCCCCAAACTGGGCCCCGCAGGCGACGGCGTGGCCGCTAAGCCATGGCCATTGTCGACAATGCTCAATCGAATGCGCTCACCTTCCACCGCTAGGCTCACCTCGGCGCGCGTGGCCCCTGAATGACGGGCAATGTTGGTTAAGGCCTCTTGCGTGATGCGGAACAGATGCGTCTCCAATGATTCGGCCAGCCGGCCTTCCAGGTTCGATTGGTACTCCACGGCAATCTGGGTTCTCTGCATAAATCGTTCGCAGAGCCAGCGCAAGCCCGAATCGAGTCCAAAGTCGTCCAAGATCACGGGCCGCAGCACCTGGGAAAGCTTGCGGACGCTTTGCAGCACCTCGTCAACAACGCCGATGCAGTCTTGGCGGCGGGCGGCGAAATCCGTGTCCTTCATCCGGCTCAACATACCTCGCAAGCCGGTCAACGCCTGGCCAAGCTCATCATGCATCTCATGAGAGAAACGCCGGGCCATCTTTTCGTGCCCGTCCAGCATGTGCCAGGAGACATGTTCCAACTCCGCCGATTGCCACTCCAGCTTAGTAAACGCCTGCTGGATCACCCAGGTCGTCATGGCCGCTGTCCCCGCGGCCAATAGGATGCAGAGCCCTAGCACCCAAGCCAATTCGTCGAGTAGCGTTTTGGTTTGCTGCTCAATACGCGCCTCAAGTTCAGTTCCCCGGGCTGTGTCTACTAGATGCTCCCGTACCAATGCGCCAGCCGAGTCCTGGATCGCCATGGAGCGCGAATAGCCAACATAGGCAGCCAGCAGCACCAGTGCGACCAAAAGCCCAAACCCAAAAGTCGACACCCATAATACCGCCTTGCGGGACATCGGCGGATCGGTCGCCGAATGGAGGGCCCGGCTTAACTGTGTTTCTTTGCTGGCCAAAAGGGCTCCCCTTGTATGATGAAGCACCGATCGCGATATGGCAATCCCTTGGGCAGGGGAGAAAACGGTCATTGTGAAGGGAGAGGCCGCCCCTGCATTAAAATTCGATATCTAGACGATGCGGGCGAGACACTTCTCTCGCTTCTTCGCGCATAATCAAAGTCGTGCATAAGAGAATCATCTGGGGAACCCTGCTAGTGGCTGGGCTAGGATTGGGGCAAGCGTCGGACCCGGAGGTGATCACCTTGGAGCGGGCGATTGAAGAGTCGCTGAACAAGAATCTCGACTTGGCTGCCCAAAAGTTCAGTGTGAGCATCGCCGAAGCGAGGCAAATCACCGCGGGCCTACGCCCCAACCCGGTGATGACGGTATCCGGGACGACCCTCAATTTAATTGGGGCCCGGTTCAGCCCCGAAAGCCCGGCCGGCCCCAACCAATACAGCCTGCATACGGACTTTCCCATCGAGCGCGGCCGCAAACGGGAAGAAAGGCAAGCGCTCGCCCGGCAAGAAAAGTCGCTGGCCGAACTGGGCGTTCGCGAGTTGATGCGGCAGGTGATCTTTGCCGTCCAAAGCGCCTTTGTGGATGTGCAGCGCGCCAAAGAGGGCGTGAAACTGGCCCAGGAGAACTTGAAAAGCCTCGAAGGCGTCGTAGCCATCAACGAATCCCGTCTCAAGAGTGGCGACTTATCGAAAGTCGAGTTCGATCGTTCGCAGGTAGCCGCCCTGCAATTCCGCACCGCCGTCCAACTGGCGCAGTTGCAACTGGATCAAGCTAAATCTCAGTTACAGTATCTCATTGGCCGTCGGCAGCCATCCGACCAGTTCGATGTTACCGGCGCACTTCGGCGAGACATCGTCGTGGAGCCCCAAGCCGAAATCCGGCGTCTGGCCCTCGTTCGCCGTCCAGACTACTTACTCAGCCAGCAAGCCCAAGCTCGCTCCCGGTCCGACTTACGGTTGCAATTGGCCAACGGCAAGATTGATTACACCATTGGCACTGAATACACACACCAAAACGCCTACGGATTCGGCGGCAGTTCGCTCGGCTTCTTTATCAGTGCTCCCTTGCCGGTATTCAACCGGAACCAAGGCGAGATTGCCCGCGCCCAACGCCAAACCAATCAGGACGCGGCGCGCATTGAGGCTCTGGATGCCGGTATTGCTTCCGAGGTGGAACGCGCATACCGGCAGTACACGGTTTCCCGGCAACTTCTGGCGACCGTGGAAACTGACTTACTCGCGAGAGCCCGTAGTGTGCGCGACACCACCGAATATTCTTACCGGCGCGGCGAAGCCAGCCTCATCGAGTTTCTTGACGCCCAAAGGGCCTTTAACGACGCCATGCAAACCTTTAACGAAGCGCAATCGAATTATGCCCGCAGCCTTTACCTGATTGATGCCGTCTCCGCCGCCACGGTTAGTGGATCGTAAGTACTTTATGAAAACAATTACCCTCATTCTTACCCTCACTCTGCTTGTCTCTTGCGAGCGTAAAGTGGATGTCGCCAAAGAGGCTAAGGCTATGCCGCCACCCGCCACCACGCCAGGCGTGGCGATCGTTTCGATCGACTCGCCTCAACTCGCGCAGATCCGCGTGGAGCCGGTAACCATGACGATGGTTCCGGTGGACACGGTTACAGCGCCCGGCAAAGTGGAGGCTAACGCAAACCGCCTAGCCCACGTCACTTTGCAGCTTACGGGGCGAGTTACGGCGGTGCAGGCGAAAATCGGCGACTTCGTGCGCCAAGGTCAACCGCTGCTAACGGTGGAGAGCGCCGATGCGGATAGTGCCGTTTCCAGTGCGCTTCAGGCACAGGCCACAGTTACGCAAGCCAAGTCCATTCTCGCCAAAGCGCAAATGGACAACGACCGCCAGAAGGATCTCTTCGAACATGGCGCGGTCCCCCAAAAAGAAGTACTGAGCGGCCAAGCCGTCGTGGTGCAGGCCCAGTCCAGCGTCGAACAGGCGCAGGCCGCCGCCGAACAGGCGCGCCGCCGGTTGCAGATCCTGGGCATCGTTCCCGGCAGCTTCGGCCAACGCGTCACCGTGAACTCGCCGATCTCCGGCAAGGTTCTCGAAATGTCGGTGGCCAACGGCGAGTTTCGGAACGACCTGAGCGCTTCCCTCATGACTATCGCCGATCTCAGTTCGGTGTGGGTGACTTCCGACGTGCCGGAGACCACCATCCGCCTGGTAAGGCAGGGCGAACCGGCCCGCATTCAGCTCTCCGCCTATCCGAATGAAACTTTCTCTGGACGGGTGACGCTGATCGGTGACGTGGTGGACCCGCAAACCCGCACCGTCAAGGTCCGCGCTGAAATCCCAAATCCCAATGGCCGACTCAAGCCCGAGATGTTCGGTAATATTCAGCTCACCGAGCGCAGTGAACTTCGTCCCACGGTGCCAGCTGCCGCCATCATTGCTTCCGCCGCCGCCTATGACGGCAAGGCGATCGTGTGGCGTGAGACCCGGCGGGGAACTTTTGAGAAAGTGGCGGTTATCCTCGGCCCGCAATTGGGTAACCGCGTCGCCATTCTTTCTGGCCTTTCCAATCAGGATCGGATCGTTGTTGACGGCGTCATGCTTTTAACTGCAAACTAACTCGCTTACTGCCCAGCCAGGAGAATTCATTGATAGCCCAATTACTTCGCTTTGCCCTCCGGCAGCGTTTCATTACGCTCATGGTTGGTTTCACTTTGATCGGTGCCGGTTGGTGGGCCTTCTCCCAACTGAAAATCGAGGCGTATCCCGATATCTCCGATACTCAGGTCGTCGTCGTTTCCCAGTTTCCTGGCCGTGCGGCTGAGGAGGTGGAGCAACAGGTTACCGTGCCCATTGAACGAGCTCTGAACAGCGCGCCCAACGTGATTGCGCGCCGCTCACGCACCATCTTCGGCCTCTCGGTGGTGGAACTTACTTTTGACTATGGCACTAACGATTACTTTGCCCGCCAGGTAGTGCTCGAGAAACTACGCGACGCGAACTTGCCTGATGGAGTTACTCCCGCCCTCGGCCCGCTCTCGACGCCAATTGGCGAACTCTATCGCTACACGGTCTCCGGCGGCGGACTCGACGACATGAAGCTGCGCGAGCTGGAAGACTGGATTGTCGCACCGCGCTTCCTGCAAGTTTCTGGCGTCGCCGATGTCACTCCCTTCGGCGGTCTCATCAAGCAGTACCAGATTCAGATCGATCCGCTGGCGCTTTCAAAATACAGCCTCTCGATCGCCCAGATTGCCGACTCGGTGCGCGCCAACAATGGCAACGCTGGCGGGGCCATACTCGACAATCAACAGCAATCGATGGTGATTCGCGGCGTCGGCCTCATCCAGAATACGGCCGACATCGAAAACGTTGTCGTTACTGAGGCGAAGGGGGTTCCCGTCTTTGTTAAGGACGTCGGCAAGGTGTTATTGGGAGCGGGTGCTCCTACGGGGATTTTTGGCGTAAACAAAACATCCGGTGGAGTGGAAGGCATTGTTCTGATGCGCCGGGGTGAGAATCCCACGGAGGTACTGAAGTCTATCAAGCTGGCGGTTGAGGACCTGAACGCGAATCGACTCCCGCCGGGCGTGAAGATCTCTGCCATTTACGACCGTACCGACCTCGTCGACAATACTCTCGCCACCGTCAGTCATACTCTGCTGGAAGGCTTGGGCATCGTGTTGATCGTCCTGTTCTTCTTTCTGGGCAGCGCGCGCGCCGCGTTGCTCACCGCGGTAACCATCCCGCTTTCTCTGCTGTTTGCCTTCGTCTGTATGCACTTCTCTGGAATTCCCGCCAACCTACTCAGCCTGGGCGCGCTCGACTTCGGCATCATCGTCGACGCCACGCTGGTGATGGTGGAGCACATCTTACACACCATGCACGAACGTCAAGCTCAGCCTGGCTTCCTGGCCGGTGGCGGACCCTTGGAGGCGATTCGCGATGCGGCCTTGGAGGTGGAACGCCCCATATTCTTCTCCTTGATGATTATCATTGCGGCTTACATCCCTTTGTTTACGCTGGAGCGCGTCGAGCGAAAACTATTCACGCCCATGGCGTTTACTGTTTCCTACGCGTTACTGGGCTCCATGTTACTGGCGCTGACCCTGATTCCGGTCCTGGCCACTTACTTGTTCCGGAATGGCGCCAAGAGCTGGGAAAATCCGCTATTGCCCTGGCTGGCGAAAGTGTACGAGCGCGTATTGCGGCGCGCCGTGAGGCGCCCCTGGCTTGTTTTCGGCGCTTCGGGTGGCGTGGTGCTGGCTTCGTTCGCGCTAGCCGGCGCCTTGGGTATTGAATTTTTGCCCAATCTGGATGAGGGTGTCATCTGGGTTCGCGCCGTGCTTCCCGCCGGCATTTCGCTGGAGAAGTCGGCCCAAATTGCCAGCGACATTCGCGCGGTCGTCTCCGCCTATCCTGAGCTCAAGTTAGTCTCTTCGCAAACTGGCCGCAACGACGCCGGCACTGATCCTTATGGCCCCAATCGCAATGAGTTCTTTCTCGCGCTAAAGGCCTATGACACCTGGCCCGATGGCATGAATAAGCTAAAGTTGATCGACGAGCTGAGTAAAAAGCTCAATGCCCGCATTCCCGGCGCGGCCTTCAGCTTTACCCAGCCGATCGTAGACAACGTCACCGAATCGGTGACGGGTTCTTCCGCGGATCTGGCGGTGATCTTGCGCGGTGCGGACCTGGCAAAATTGCGAGACTTGGCACTCAAAACGCTCGCGGTCATGAAGACCGTCCCCGGCGCCGCCGACACCGCCATTGAGCAGGAGGCCGATCAAGCCCAACTCCGCTTGCGGATCGACCGGCAAGCGGTAGCCCGCTATGGCATCAACGTCCGTGACGTGGAGGATGTGATCGAGATGGCCATTGGCGGACGCGCGGCTGGCATCATGTTCGAAGGCGAGCGCCGTTTCGACATCACCGTCCGTTATCAGCCTGAGGCACGCACCAATATCGCCGCCATCGGTAACGTACTGGTTCCGACCCGCGAAGGCGGGCGCGTGCCGCTATCGCAACTGGCCGAGATCAAGGTAGTGAACGGCGCCAGTATCATCGCCCGCCGCGAGAATCAGCGCCAGATTACGGTGCGCACGAATATTCGTGGCCGCGATCAAGGCAGCTT
>JAYVUQ010000348.1:0-2272 GCA_043787785.1 Bryobacteraceae bacterium | reverse complement strand
GTAACCATGATTCGCCTTTTTGCCCTCTTCGCCACCTCCGTCCTCCTCGCCCAGGATTTCCCGGCCACCGCCGGAGCCTACGTCCAAAGTTGGGTGCGGGACGGGCAATTTCGAGGTGCCGTGCTAGTCGCCAAGGATGGCCAGCCCGTCTTTCGCCAAGGCTACGGCATGGCCAACGCCGAATGGGACATTCCCAATACGCCAGAGACCAAGTTCCGTCTGGGGTCGATCACCAAGCAGTTCACCGCCGCGGCCATCCTACAACTCGTCGAAGCCGGAAAGCTGAAGCTGGACGATCCGGTGAGCCTTTACTACCCCGGCGCACCCGCCGCTTGGGAGAAGGTGACCATTTATCACCTGCTCACCCATACTTCCGGCATTCCCAGCTACACCGGGCTCCCCAGCTTCTTTACCTCCGCACAGAGCCGCACCCGCATGATGCCCGCAGAGATCGTCAAACTCACCCAGGATCTGCCGCTTGAGTTCGCCCCCGGCGAAAAGATGAAGTACGACAACAGCGGTTACATTCTGCTGGGTGTGGTGATCGAAAAGGTAGGCGCCCTGCCGTATGCGGAGTATGTGCGCAAGCACCTCTTAGTGCCGGCGGGAATGATGGACAGCGGCTATGACTTATCCGAGCCCCTCATCAAACGCCGCGCCTCGGGTTACTCGCCAAACGGCGCCAACGCCGCCTTCCTGGATATGAGCCTGCCCTATGCCGCCGGCTCGCTCTACTCTACCGTCGATGACTTACTCAAGTGGAGCGTAGCGCTAGAAGGAGACTCTATCCTGAAAGCCGCGTCGAAGGCCAAAATGACGACGCCCTTCAAGAACAACTACGCCTTCGGCTTAGTCATCGGCACCTTGGCCGGGAAACGAATTGAGCATCATGGCGGCGGCATCAACGGCTTCACCACCCACTTAATCCGCTTCCCAGAAGAACGCGTCACGGTGGTGACCTTAGCCAACCAGGAAGGGCCGGGCGCCGAACAGATTTCCAATGGCCTCGCTCGTCTGTATTTCGGAGAAACACTAGAACCACGCAAGCTGCGCACCGAGGTGAAGCTTCCAGTCGCCAAGATGGATCTCTTGGTGGGCCAGTTTCAGATCACTCCAACTATGCAAATGAAAATCTGGCGCGACGGGGAACAGTTGCTCACCCAAGCAACCGGACAAGGGCCCATACCGCTCTTCGCCCTCTCGGAAACGAGATTCTTTGCTAAAGTGATCGATGCCGAAATTGAATTTGAATTGAATGACGAAGGCAAGTCAAAAGCAATCCTCATCCACCAAGGCGGACGCAAAATGCCCGCGCCCCGCATCATCGTCCCCTAACCCCCGCACCGGCTATTCCTTCCCAAAATCAGGTCGTTCTAGCCTACCGCTAACGCGGCGGACCAGATACAGTACTCGCCAACTACAAAGCAAAATGATTCACCGGACCCTGCCCTTGCCCCAAGCCCGGGTTCGTCCGAATCGCCTCCGTAATATAATGCTTCGCGCGTGGCAACGCCTCCGTCAGCGCAAGGCCCCGAGCCAATAGCGCCGTGATCGCCGCCGAGTAAGTACAGCCCGTGCCATGTGTATGCGCCGTAACGATGCGCATCGCCGGATAAGTATGAAACTCACTTCCGTCGTAGAGTAAGTCAATCGCCGCACTCTCTAAGTGCCCGCCCTTAACTAACACGGCCTTGGCACCCAGGCCGATAAAGGCGCGCGCTGCTTCCTGCATCTGCTCCAAACTCGTCACCGGCAAGCCCGTCATCGCTTCGGCTTCGTGTAAGTTCGGCGTAATCAAAGCGGCGCGCGGCATCAGCATCGCAATCAGCGCTTGGCGGGCGTCGGTACTCATCAGCGGCGCACCGTGCTTCGAGATCATCACCGGATCCACCACCACCGCACAACTAATCGAAGCAAGCTCAAAAGCCACGGCCTCGACAATCGCCCGCGTCCCCAACGCCCCGGTCTTCACCGCGTGCGGCGGAATGTCCTCCACCACGGCTCGAATCTGGGCCGCAACGAAGTCCGGTGCCAAGGTCTCCATCGCCGTTACGCCAAGTGTATTTTGCACCGTCAATAAAGTGATCGCCGCGGCACCATACACGCCGAATTGGTGAAAGGTCTTCAGGTCGGCCTGAATACCGGCCCCTCCCGAAGGGTCAGAACCCGCGATCGTCAGCGCCACGGGCATCATGCCTGGATCGGAAATTCCTTCGATTCCGTACGGGCGGCGGCCATCAAGTTCAGAAACTTCTTGGCGATGTCCGGATGT
>JAYVUQ010000347.1:0-2150 GCA_043787785.1 Bryobacteraceae bacterium | reverse complement strand
CGGCTCTTCACCGTGCCTTCCGGCACGTTGAGCGCCTGGGCAATCTCACGATATTCTAATTCTTCGAGATCGCGCAGAATGACCGTCTCCCGCAGTTCGGGGGATAACTTCTGCAAGGCGGCCTGCAATAATTCGCTGGCCTCACGGCCCACCACGCGGCTATCGGTGCGCGACTCGACCGCCGTCTTTGACTCGAGCATCGACACCGAATCTTGAATCGAGTCGCTGGCCCGCTCTAATTTGCTTCGACGGTAATGGTCGATCAAAAGGTTACGAGTTAATCGCGCCAGCCATACCTGAAAGGACCCTTCACCGGAGCGAAAGCTCTTGAGGCTGCGAAAAACGCGGAGGAAGACGTCCTGGGTGAGGTCCTGCGCTTGGGTGTCGTTGCCGGTGAAGCGGTAGGCGATGGCGAAAACGCGCTTGGTATGCAGACGAACCAAGGATTCCCAAGCGGCTTCGTCGCCGGCCAGGCACCGCTCAACCAGTTCAAAATCGGCGTTGGATTCGGCGGCGAAAATATTTTCCAATCGTTTTTCCAGAATACCGGTTGTGCCCCAAGGTAGGCTCATCGCAGCAGCGCCGCTGCCCAGCAGATTGATGCTAAGCTCGACATGAGGCAACCGGGTCGGCGGCGGCATCATGGCCGTGGGTGGCAGCGGGGCCCCGAAGGCCGGGGCAGATAGCAATTCAATCACGCGGAACGTCATCGTTCTCAAATCCTTCAATCCAAGAAACGAGACGGGCGCGGCGGAAGTTCAATTAAATGCTGACGCTGAGATTCACTATTCTAGCCCGTTCGGGTTTGGCGCGCAGCAACGATCATTTTCGTATTTTCTTCGTGACCGGGGTCGCAGGTATCTGTCGGCGCGGCAAAGCCCAGAAAGATGGGTTGTAGTTCGGGAGGACGCTCATTGAAGTTACCCAGCAAGTGGGTTAAGTATCTGTTGGTGTTGGTGTTGGTGTTGGCCGCGGCCACTTGGTTTGGCCTGAGCCGAATGAAGGACAATGGCTTCGACTGGACCAAGTTCCAGGCGGCGATGCTTTCGCTGGACCCGATGTGGTTCAGTGGGGCAATCCTCTTGATCATGCTGGCCTATTTCGGACGGGCACTGCGTTGGGCGGCGATGATCCGGCCCATCGCGCCGCAGGCCAGCCTGATGCGGCTGTTCCGGGCGCAGGTGATCGGATTTACGGCGGTGACCCTCTTCGGCCGGCCGGGCGAATTGGTGCGGCCTTACCTGATCGCCCGGAGTGAACGGGTGAGTTTCAGCTCTCAGTTAGCGGTCTGGTTTCTGGAGCGGGTGTTCGACCTACTGGCGGTATTGTTGCTGTTTGGTTTGGCATTAAACCAATTGGACTCCGCCACGGCCAGCCATGTGAGCCCTCGCTTGGCCTGGATTCTGCGCACCGGCGGACAACTCGCCGCTATGCTGGGTGCCGCGGCTTGCCTCTTCATCGTCGCGCTGCGAGTGTTCGCCGACGCGACACTTCGCTTGCTCGCCCGGCTCATTGAGATGTTGCCCAAAGCGCTGGCCAGCCGCTTGGGCGGGTTAGTGGAGGCCTTTGCGCACGGCATCGCTTCCACCAAGAGCAACTCACAGATGGCGTTGGTACTGGCCTATACGGCGGTGGAGTGGGCGATTGTGGTGGCGGCGTTCTATGCCCTGCTTCGCGGCTTCGGGCCGACGAGCGGTTTAACGGGCTGGGACTCAGTGGTGGTCTGCGGCTTCGTCGCTTTTGGCGGGATCGTACAGATTCCAGGCGTCGGAGGCGGCATGCAGATCGTTACTTTTCTTGTACTTACGGAAATTTATGGGATCAGCAACGAGAGCGCCAGCCTGATGTCGATCTTGCTTTGGCTTTCCACATTCGTCATTGTGGTGCCGCCAGGCTTGGTTTTGGCGTTCCAGGACGGCCTCAACTGGAGCAAACTGAAAGACTTGCCAGGCGAAGCCCAAGCGGGCAAGGTAGAATAAAGCGGTGCTCTGCCCGTTTTGCGGCCATCTTCAGGATAAAGTGATCGACTCGCGCGAAAGCAAAGAAGGCGAGTCGATCCGTCGTCGGCGGGAATGCCTTCAGTGCGCACGCCGTTTTACGACGTACGAACGAATCGATGAAATTCCCTACATGGTCATCAAGAAAGATGG
>JAYVUQ010000346.1:0-2696 GCA_043787785.1 Bryobacteraceae bacterium | reverse complement strand
CGCTCGAAGCGGGCGAGGCGTTCGCGGTCCTGGGCCATGCTGGCGGGCATCACCTTGATGGCGACTTCGCGGTCGAGCTTGGTGTCCTTGGCTTTGTAGACCTCGCCCATGCCGCCCGCGCCCAAGGGAGCGAGGATTTCGTAGGGTCCGAGTCTGGTGCCGGGGGTGAGGGGCATGGAAACGTCTTAGACTATCACTTGCCGTCCAGAGGCACGCTTCGCCGGAGTTCGTCGAAGAAATTCCCCAGGAACACGACGTGGTGCTGGGCCTGCGCGTCTGGCGACTCAACTGGCATGAGCACGGCCACGCGCTTCCCGTCTGGCGCGACATCGTAGTTGGAACCACCGATGATACCGGTGTTCGGGAGTTCCCGCTCCGACCAGAGTCTCGGCTGATCCGCGACGATAGAATCGCCCTTCACGGTATAGGACGCCACCATGATCCGGTTGTCGATGGACCGGAAAAATAGCTCGTGCCCACTGCGTGACCAGACCGGGTAGGTGCCACCGCTGGTGGAGATCTGCCATTGGCCCCCTTTGTCTGGAAAGGCCCGCACATACACTTGATAGGTTCCCGATTCATTGGACGTATATGCCAGCCAGCGCCCGTCAGGAGAGAAGGTGGGCGTCCGCTCATCGAAACGCTCGGTTTGCAGGAAGGCTTCCGGCTTGCCCCCTCGCAGAGCCGAACCGCTGCTTTCTACCGGTAGCATCCAGATCGCACGTCCGCCGTTAGTCTTCTGGGCACTGAAAGCCAGCCACCGGCCGTCTGGCGTAAACGAAACCGGGGCCTGCAGATTCCTGCTTTGAGTTAAGGGTTGGGGTTTGCTGCCACCGTCGGACCGGATCCAGAACATACCGCTCTTTCCCCCGAAAATAAGGTACTGGCCATCAGGACTCCACACGGGGTTCATCCGTGCGGCTCCGGCGTTGAAAGTCAGGCGGGTGAAGGCGTCTCGCTGCCACTCGTAGATCCAAATGTCCACGGAGGGCCCATCGTTGACCTCGACGGCCACGCGCCCACCATCCGGCGAAAAGACCGGACGGATGTATCTGCCAGCATTGGCCAGCATGGGTCGCAACTTACCGGTCCTGTCGAGCCATTGCACGGTGAACTGTCCACGGCTCACGGCGTCGCCACTGCGGTACAGCAGCGTCCCCGGCCCCGATGAAGCGCCGGAAAAATCGAGTTGCGTCGCGCCGGTCTGCGGGTTGTACTCGACCGGTTTCAGCACCGGTACGGGCGTGCCGCGCAGGGCTAGGGCACCCAGATCGAAGGGCACGGCAAAGAGCGTGCTGTTGGCCATATACACGAGATGTCCTGCGCCGTTTGAGGTAGGCAGATATCGCCCGAACATGCCACCGCGGTGAAGCATTTTTCGGTTTTGGCCGTTCAAGGACATGACTTCGATGCTGGCACCTTCGAACCAGCCCGAGGATGGGCTGGAAGTAAAGAGGACAGCCTTGCCGCCAGGCAAAACCTGTGGCCATCGCTGAGTCACCTCTCCCGTGGTCATTTCCGCTACCGGGGTGGGCGTGCCCCCGGCGGCGGATATCCGCGACAACGCACCTTGGATGCCGAGCGACGCGATGATGCTTCCGTCTTCGCTCCAACTTCCTCCATAGCCGCCTGGAGCGTCACACAAAACTACCGGTTCGCCGCCCTCGACGGAAAGCTTCTTCAACTTGGCTTCAGCGAAAAACGCAACCCAGTGGCCGTCAGGAGAAAAGAATGGGGCCAGAGCGCCTTCCGTACCCGCCAGTTCCAAGGCTTTGGACTGATCGAGCCGACGCGAGAAAAGCTTGCCTTTCGAGACATACACGAGACGCGTGCCATCGGGCGAGAGAATCACGTCCGTTCCTTGCGCCGAACCTAGCGAAACGTCGGACCCTAAATCCACGTCGAGGTGTACGAGCGATTTCACCTCAGGGGACCGCGTTACATAGTAGGCGATCCATGAGGCACCCGCTGCAACCAGCGCCAGCGTGGCGGCCAAGAGCAGAGGCCATTTTGAAGTGGGGCGAATGGGTTCTCGCGCTGACGTCACATCGCCCTCGCCGGGATTGGCCAGATAGCGCTCAAGCGCCAGTCGCGCTTCACCAATATCGCGCAGGCGCTGCCGCGGGTCACGGTCCAGGCAACGCTTCGTTAGGTCGACGATTGGGGCTGGAGTATGGAGAGGCAAGTTAGCAAAGTCGATGGGTGAGCGCAGCACGTCGGCGAGGGTGTGGGAGAGGGTCTCGCCGTCGAAGAGCCTCTTGCCGGTGAGCATCTCGTAGAGGACGACGCCGAAGCTCCAGATGTCGCTGCGCTTGTCGACGGCTTTGCCGGCGGCTTGCTCGGGGGACATGTAAGCGGCGGTGCCCATGATCATGCCCGCTTGGGTGGCCGCCATGGTCATCGTCGGGGAATTCTCGGGGTCGCTGGCGGCTTCGCGGCTGGGGACCGAGGCGAGGCCGAAGTCGAGGACCTTCACTACGCCCTCGGGCGTGATCATGATGTTGGCAGGCTTCAGGTCGCGGTGGGTGATGCCCTTTTCATGCGCGGCCTCCAGGGCTTCGGCGATTTGCTTGGCGTAGTGGAGCGCTTTTTCCAGCGGCTGGGGGACGGTTAGCGTTTGGCCGGGGATGAGCTCCATGACGAGAGCATTATCTTCAAGGCCGAAGATTTGGGCGATATTGGGGTGATTCAACGAC
>JAYVUQ010000345.1:0-5459 GCA_043787785.1 Bryobacteraceae bacterium | reverse complement strand
TAATCCCGGCCGCCATCGTAAGTCACGGCCACATGCGTCCAGGCACCAGCCTTCAAACGGTTCGCATTCGAGGCCCGCGCCTCAATCCGGTCCTTTTCGCCATTGCCCGTCAGTCGGAAGATCAGCACCCGGCCATTGCTCTCGAGCACCCATCCCCGGTCGTTGGCATATTGGCTCAGCAACGTGAATGAATCTTCCGCGACGGGTAAGTACACCCACGCCGCTACCGAAAATGGCCGATCGCCGCTGATGGCCACTCCGGATAACTCCAGCTTCCCCTTTTCTCCGAATAACATCGCCCGCGAGCCCTTGGCCGTGCCCTCGGCCCATTCGACGCCCGGTGTCAGCACTGAAGGTTCCGCCAGCGTTTCCCCCGCCAACGGGGAGGTAAACCGCGGCCGCGCATGCACCCAAGCCTCAAAGTTTTTAAGCCCCGCCCGTCGCTCCGTTGCCACCTTGTCGCGCGTCTGCTTTTCTTCGGCCTGCACCTGCAGCCAACGGTCACGATCTTCCAGCCGCGGCACAATCATCGTCGGCGGCGTATCCGAAATATTGCCATCCATCGCCTTCTGCGTGGTGTTTTTAAAGAACGCCACCATCTGGTAGAACTCTTTCTGCGCCAGCGGATCGAACTTATGATCATGGCAAACCGCGCAGCCCAGCGTCAGGCCCAGGAACACGGTTGACGTCGTCTCCACCCGATCCTTCTGATAAATCGCGTCCACCTCATCCGGAATCGCGCCGCCTTCGTTCGTTGTAATATTACAGCGATTGAACCCCGAGGCGATCTCCTGGTCCATCGTCCGATTCGGCAGTAAGTCGCCCGCTAATTGCTCCAGCGTGAATTGGTCAAACGGTAAGTTACGATTAAACGCGCGAATTACCCAATCCCGATAAGGCCAAATCTCCCGGTAGTTATCGATATGCAGCCCATGCGTATCCGCATAGCGTGCCGCATCCAGCCAATAACGGCCCCGGTGCTCACCCCACTGCGGTTTCGCCAGCAGACGGTCGACTACCTTGCCGTAAGCCTCCGGCGACTTGTCATTGACAAATGCCTCCACCTCCGCCGGCGTCGGCGGCAAGCCGATCAGGTCCAGCGATACCCGCCGGATCAGCGTGCGGCGATCCGCCTCCGCCGCCGGCTGTAAGCCCGCCGCCTGTAACTTGGCCAGGATAAATTGGTCAATTGGGTTTCGCACCCACTTCGCCGGGTCAACCACCGCCGGCGGAGTCGCCCGCTTGGGCGCAATGAAGGACCAATGCTCTTCCCACGGCGCACCCTGCGCAATCCAATCCTTCAGCAATTGTTTCTGCGCCGCGCTCAGCTTGCGGTGCGAAGTCGGCGGCGGCATCAGCCGAGCCTCCCGAGTCTCGTTCACCCGCAGCCACAGCCGGCTCGCTTCCGGTTGCCCCGCCACCAATGCTGCACCCTGCTTGCGCTCGGCAAATGCCCCCTCACGCGTGTCCAAACGCAAACCCGCCATCCGCGTCCCCACGTCCGGACCATGGCACTGAAAACAATTTTCAGAAAGCAGCGGCCGGATCTGCCGCTGGAAACTGACTTTGGCCGGGTTGGCCACCGGCGCGGCAAATGCCACACCGCAACTAAACACGAGGAGGACATGGCACGCACACATGCCCTAATTTTACACCCTTATTTTGTAGCCCTACTTTAAAGACCGTACCTTCACCACAAAGTAGTCCAGCGCCCCATGCACATCCACAAATTGGTGCGGCGTCCGATTGGGCACCACCACCACGTCGCCCGGCTTCATCACCTGCCGCACGCCGCCTTCCACGCTCGGCCCCCGCACCTCTTCCGCTCCGCTGGACTTGCCGTCTTTCACCGCGCCGCCCGTCACCAGCGTGCCCGTGCCCTTCACGAAATACATCACGTCCGTATCGCGATCATGCAGTTCCGCAATCCCGTCCTTATCCCGATGGCTGGCTGACACCTTGTAGCCATCGCCACTGCCCAGCGCGCCGCCCTTCGAAAGCATCGTCACCAGCGGGGGCTTGCCGTGTTCGTTGGTGCGCACCTTCAACAGAAAGTAGCGGCAGGGGGCCTTGATATTGGCGAACTGATGAGAAACCCCATTCGGAATCGTCACTACATCTCCAGCCTTCAGCTCATGCCTCTCGCCGCCCTCCAGTCGCGCGCCCCGCATCTCCCCCGGCCCGGTCACCTTGCCGTCTTTCACGATGCCACCCGTGATCAGCGTCGCCGTGCCTTCCACGAAGTAGACCACGTCAGTGTCGTTGCTATGCACCTCCGCCTGGCCGTCCTTCTCCCGTCCAATCGCCATCACGCGATACGTCCCGTTATCCAACAGAACACTGTGCTTCGGATACGCGGCGTCCATCTTGGCGCTCTCGATATAGGTGGCCTGGCCAAAGAGCATGGTTGCTCCAGCCAGCAGCGGGAAAAGAATTTTAGTCATTCGCTGGCGATCTTATCAGGTTGCGCTTCCCTGTGCATCTGGGTAGAATGCAAACGATTGCAAAAACGATTGCAACTACCGGTTCATGTGCCTGCAACACGGCCACGTTAGAATGGAACATATGATGAAAACGCTTCTGGTCTTATTGGCCGCCCCTCTGTTGTGCATCGCCCAATACGATACCTCGACGATTCTCGGCACCGTCAAGGATCCCACGGGTTCTCAAGTCGCGAGTGCCAAGGTGACCCTCGAGAATACCCAAACCGGTGTCCGCCAAACCACCAATTCCGATCCTTCCGGTAATTACCTCTTCCTCAACCTGCGCATCGGCACCTTTCGGGTCACCGCTGAGTTGTCGGGCTTTAAGAAAGTCACCTCCGAAGTCTTCACCCTGGTCGTCAACGCCCGCCAGCGGGTCGACCTCACTCTCGAAGTCGGCAACGTCACCGAAAGCGTCACCGTCACCGGCGCCGCCAGTCAGCTCGAATCGGACTCCAGCGATCGCGGCCAGGTCATTACCCGCGAAGCCATCGTCAACCTTCCTTTGAACGGTCGCGCCTACGCTGACCTCGCCCTCCTTTCGCCCGGCGTCCGCAAGTCGAACATCTCCAACCGCGACGCTTCCTTCAACGTCAATGGCCTGCGCAGTTCGCTCAATAACTTCATGGTGGATGGCGTGGATAACAATGCCTACGGCACCTCCAATCAAGGCTTCTCCAATCAAGTCGTGCAATTGACTCCCGACGCCGTCCAGGAGTTCAAGGTGCAAACCAACAACTTCTCCGCCGAATATGGCCGCGCCGGTGGCGCCGTCATTAACGCTTCGGTCCGCAGCGGCACCAATCAATTGCATGGTTCGGCCTGGGAGTATCTCCGCAACACCAAGCTCAACGCCGTCGGCTTCTTCAAACCCAGCAACGGCAAGCCCACCTTGGTGCAGAATCAGTTCGGTGGCGCTATGGGCGGTGCCATTCAAAAAGACAAGATGTTCGTCTTCGGCGATTACGAAGGCTTCCGCCGTGTCGATCGCACTTTGAATTTTGCGACGCTTCCCTCTAGCCAATTGAGCGCTGGCAATTTTGGCATTCCTATCCGCAATCCGCTCACCGGCGATGTTTACTCCGACGGAGTGATTCCCGCCAGTGCGATTACTCCCTTCGCCAAGCGCGTTCTGGGCGACCTCCCCGCCGCCATCCGGCCCACCGCACTTGGTGTTTTACCCTCTAATAATTGGGACTTCCTCACGCCCACCACCTGGCAGGACGACAAGGGCGACATCCGCTACGATCACTACATTTCTTCCAAGCTAAATGCCTTCGCTCGCTACAGCCATCGCTTACTCAATCGCGTGGAGAATAGCGTAATTCCTGGCCTCTCCGGCGGCGACGCCAACGGCTTCGTCCGCGTCCTCAATCAGCAGATGGCCACGGGCTTCAATTACAACGTCTCGCCGACGTCGCTGATCGATTTCCGCATCGCTTTCTCTAAGTTTGAAGGCGGCAAGAGTGCTCTCGGAGGCGAACGCAAAAACATGCTCGCCGAATACGGCATTCCCGGCCTGCCCGATAAACCCGAAGTCGGCGGCGGACTCACGCGCCAAGGCGTCAGTGGCTTCAATGCCTTTGGTCGGCAAGACTCTAATCCTCAATTCCAGAATCCCTTTACCATCAACCCTAAGGTGAACTTCTCCAAAGTCCTCCGCCGTCACTCCTTGAAGGCCGGTTACGAGTACCAACGCATCGATACTGACATCCTCGACTTCAATCCCCAGTACGGCTCCGATGCCTACGCTGGCCAATTTTCCCGGCCGGCCAATGTCACGGCCTCAAACAATATCTATAACCTGGCCGATTTCATCTTCGGTGCCCGGTCGGCCTATAGCTTGAACAACGCCGTGGTCTTGAACTACCGCCAACGCATGCACTTCGCCTACTTACAAGACGACTTCAAAGTTAACTCCAAGCTCACCTTGAATTTGGGTGTGCGCTACGAATTCGCCACCCCCCAGTATGAGGACAAGAACCGCCTCGCCAACTACGATCCCGCTTCGAACACCATCATCCAAGCCAAGGCCGGCAGTTTGTTTGACCGCTCGCGAGTACACCCGGATTTCAATAACTGGGCCCCGCGCCTGGGTCTCGCCTATCAGTTAACCAGTAAGACGGTCCTCCGCGGCGGCTATGGCTTAGCCTACATCCACTTCAATCGCCTCGGTGGTGAGAACTTGCTCGGTTACAACGGCCCCAATATCGTTAATCTGACGATTAACCAAGTGCCCACCTCCCCGGTCTGTATCGGCGACCAATACCGCGATTGCTTCCGCACCACCCAGCAGGGTTATTCGCCCGGCTTGGTAAATCCAGGTAACTTCTCGCCTTTGCTCACGCGCACCAACTACACGCCGTCCGACTACCGCACTAGCTATGTGCAGAGTTATCACTTCACCGTCCAACGTGAGGTGGCCCATAACCTGGTGCTTGATGTTGCCTATGTCGGTAACAAGTCCACGGGCCTGATGATTCTCGGCGACTTCAACCAAGCCCGTCCGCAGAATCTGGGCGAGTCGGTTTCCCTGCTCAATCGCCGCCCGCTCAATGGCTTCGATGCCATTCAAATCTCCTATGGTGGCGGTTATGCCAACTACAACTCCCTCCAGGCGAAAATCGAAAAACGCTATGCCAATGGCTTCTATTTATTGAATAGCTTCACCTGGTCCAAAGCGATTGACAACGCCGCCGGCCACTTGGAAACAGCCAACGGCGACAATTCGCGCATTAACTTCCGTAACTTGGCCAGCGAAAAGGGTCAAGGTAGTTACAATCAGCCACTCAACAATACAACGTCTTTCGTCTATGAATTGCCCTATGGCAAGGGCCGCCGCTTCGGTGCCAACACCAATGGCTTCATGGACGCGGTCTTCGGCGGTTGGCGGCTGAGCGGCATCCACATTGCCCAAAGCGGCCAGCCCATCAATCTGAGCTACTCGATTCCCTCGGCCGCGCAGGTCTCCGGTTA
>JAYVUQ010000344.1:0-3735 GCA_043787785.1 Bryobacteraceae bacterium | reverse complement strand
CCACCGGCACCAATTATCGTCATGGGCGGCTTTATCGGCGCCACCGAGGCAGGAGTTACTTCGACGCTCGGCCGGGGCGGCTCTGACTTTACGGCGGCCATTATCGGTGCCGGACTTAACGCCACCGAAATTCAGATTTGGACCGACGTGGACGGAATGCTCACCGCCGATCCGCGCGTCTTCACCGGCGGCCACCGGGTGAAGACGATCTCCTTCGCCGAGGCTGCCGAATTGGCATACTTTGGGGCCAAGGTCCTGCACCCTTCTACGGTATTGCCCGCCATGGAAAAGGGCATTCCGGTCTTGATTCTAAATTCGCGCCGGTCGGAAGCGGAAGGCACACGGATTGTCACCGAGGCGGCGCCTTGTCGAAACGCGGTGAAGTCGATCGCCTGCAAGACGAACATCACGCTGGTGAATATCACGTCGACGCGCATGTTGATGGCGCATGGCTTTCTTCGCCGCATTTTCGAAGTTTTTGACCGATACGAAACCCCTGTCGACATGTTGGCCACCTCCGAGGTAAGCGTCTCGCTCACCATTGATACTTCAGCCTCCTTGCCGTCAATTGTTAGTGAACTCGAAGGGATCGCGCAGGTAACCGTAGAGAGCGGCCAAGCCATCGTCTGCTTGGTGGGCGAGAACATTCGCCACACGCCCGGCGTGGCGGCGCGCGTCTTTGCCGCGCTCGGGCCGGTAAACGTCCGCATGATCTCGCAAGGCGCATCACGCATGAACCTGAGCCTGGTGGTCGCCGAGCCTGACCTCCGGAAAGCAGTAGAATCGCTCCACGCGGAGTTCTTCCGCGAACTTGATCCGGAGGTCTTCGAATAAATGAATCTCGCACTCCTCGGCTACGGCAAGATGGGGAAAATGATCGACGGTTTGGCCGCCGAATACGGCTTCACGGTCACTCATCGCCTGGACGAACACAATAACCTCAACCAAAGCGCCATGACGCCAGAGAACTTTGCCGGCGTCGATGTGGCGATCGAATTTTCGACCCCTGAAGTCTGCCTGGCGAATATTCGGCGCTTAGCCGAATTGAGGGTGAATACCGTAGTAGGCACCACCGGCTGGCTGGGTGAGATAGAGCAAGTGAAGGCCATGGTGGCCACCGCTGGTACCGGCTTCGTCTGGAGCCCCAATTACTCCATCGGTGTCAACGTTTTCTTTCGCTTGATCAACGAAGCCGCGCGGCTCCTCGCCAACGAGAAGGAATATGGCGCTTGGGCTTGGGAGATTCACCATCACACCAAGCTGGATTCGCCATCGGGCACCTTGTTGAAGTTAGTAGATGAGATGAAGAATGCCGGTTATGCGCGACCGATTGATGTGAGTTCAAATCGCGCCGGCGCGCACCCCGGCACCCATGAGATCGGTTTTGACTCGGCAGCCGACACCATCACGTTAAAGCATACCGCCCGCAGCCGCGAAGGCTTTGCGCGCGGTGGGTTGAAGGCTGCCCAATGGGTAGTTGGCAAGCGCGGTTTCTACGAATTCAGCGAAACCCTTTTTCCGAAGAATAATTGAGGAGCCCGAAATGTTTGAAGGTTGTGGAACAGCACTAATTACCCCGTTTTTAGCCGATGGCTCACTTGACGAGGGGACCCTGCGTAAGCTGGTGCGCCGCCAAATCGACTTAGGCATCGACTTCCTGGTGCCGTGCGGGACGACGGGTGAAAGCCCGACGATTACGCTTGAAGAGCACCTGCGCGTCGTAAAGCTTACCGTGGAAGAAGCGGCAGGCAAAGTGCCGGTGCTCGCCGGTGCCGGCGGCTACTTTACCCGCGAGGTAATTGAACTAGCCGAAGGCTGCGCGGAGATGGGCGCCAACGGCATTCTTTCCGTAACGCCTTATTACAACAAGCCGACGCAGGAAGGGCTATTCCAACACTACCAGGCACTGGCGGAAGCCGTGCCGCTGCCGATTATTGTTTATAGCGTGCAGGGGCGCACGGGTGTCAATGTGGAGCCGACCACGCTGGCCCGGTTGGCGACGCTCAAGAATATTGTCGGGGTGAAGGAGGCTTCGGGTAACATTGCGCAGATGGCCAATGTGCTGCACGAGGTGCCGGCGGGCTTCAAGGTGCTTTCGGGCGACGACTCCATCACTATCGCGCTGATGGGTTTGGGCGGCCACGGACTGATCTCTGTCGCTTCGAACGAAATCCCCGCCCAGATGACGGCGCTGGTTCGCCACTGCCGCCAAGGCAACTTTGCCGCCGCGCGCGAGATGCAACGCGAGTATCTGCCTTTGATGAATGTCAACTTTATCGAGAGCAATCCGCAGCCGGTAAAAGCGGCCATGGCGCTGATGCGCCTCTGCGAACCCGTTTGGCGACTGCCGATGGTGCCTCCCAGCGCCGCGAGCGAAGCCAGCATTAGGGCTGCACTTTCGGCGTGCGGGTTACTCAAGGAGCAAGCGCAACATGCCAGCTGATAATCTCTCCCTCGCCATCGAGGCCCTGTTCGACGCCCCGCCGGCCACTTACAGCGAGGCCAACGCGCAAACCTTTCAGGACTTCAAACAAGCCTTAAACTTGGGCCTCATCCGGGCCGCCCAACCCGACCCCACCACCAGCACCGGTTGGCGGGTGAATGCCTGGGTCAAAAAAGGTATCTTAGTGGGTTTCCGGATGGGCCAGATTGTCGATATGTCGGTCCATACCGGGCGTCAGCCGTACTTTGATAAGGCCACTTATCCGGTGAAGCAGATTACCGCGCAAAACGGTGTGCGCATTGTCCCCGGTGGCTCCAGTATTCGCGACGGCTGTTACATCGCGCGCGGAGTAACTTGCATGCCGCCCATGTATATCAACGTGGGTGCCTGGGTGGACGAAGGGACGATGGTGGATTCGCATGCCCTGGTGGGCAGTTGCGCGCAAATCGGCCAACGCTGCCATCTTTCGGCCGCGGCGCAGATTGGCGGGGTGCTGGAACCAGTGGGTGCCATGCCGGTGATCATTGAAGATGACGTGCTGGTGGGGGGCAACTGCGGTGTCTATGAAGGCACAGTGGTGAAGCAACGCGCGGTATTGGGGTCCGGCGTCATTTTGAACCGCTCGACGCCCGTATATGACTTAGTAACGGGACAAGTACACTCCGGCACCGACGATACGCCGCTCGTCATTCCGGCCAATGCGGTCGTCGTCTCGGGCGCGCGACAGGTGACGAATGGCCCAGGCCGCGATTGGGGCATCAGTATCTATACGCCCGTCATTGTGAAGTATCGCGACGCCAAGACGGATACGAAAGTACAACTTGAGGACTTACTCCGTTAATTCATGCGCGTCGGACTCGACTTTGGGACCACCAACAGCTCGCTTGCGTGTTGGCGCGCCCCTGAACTTACCCTAACCCGCTTTCATACAGCAAATGGCGACACGGAAAGTTTCCGTTCCCTGCTGTATTTTGAAAAGCCTGGGGCGGGGGCGCGGTTGCGCTCCTGGTCCGGCCCCACCGCCATCGAGCAGTATCTGGAATCGGATAGCAAGGGCCGTCTGATTCAATCGCTCAAGTCGTTCCTCACCAGCCGCACGCTGCGCAGTACGGAAGTGTTTGGCCAGCAGGCTCTGATTGAAGACTTGATTGCCCGCATTGTGCGCCCGATGCGCGAGGAGGCTGAACGGCAATGGGGCCTGCCGGTCAGGTCGGTGGTCGCCGGGCGGCCGGTGCACTTTGTGGGCGCCGATACCGAAGCCGACAATGAATTCGCCACGGAGCGTTTGCGAG
>JAYVUQ010000343.1:0-3258 GCA_043787785.1 Bryobacteraceae bacterium | reverse complement strand
CCTTGGGGAAAGCCAGGGACGCCACCGAACGCCGCGCCGCCCGCAATCGCAATGCGCGGGAAGATGGTGGAGCCGGTGTTCAACCCAAACGCCGTGGGGTTCAACAGCGAGTCCGGTAGAAAGTCAATGCGGACGCGATTGAGCCCGGCCACGAATTGATTCGTCAAACCCGGGGTCAGCACGCGCGTGTAATTCAGGCTGAGGAAGTAGCGCTTGGCCGGGCGCGAATCGCCCGCCCCTGGCAGATTGCCGCCTTGCAGATTCGGTTCGGTGCGTTCATCGCGATTGGAGATGAACGTACCCGAGACAATATTGCGCTCGTTGAAGGTGTGATCCACGCGCCCGGTGAACTGATTCAGCTTGCGCTTCTTGGGCGCCGCGCCGACGAAGAAGTTACCCGGCGAATTGGCGGCCGGCATCAAGTCGAGCAGCTTCTTGATCACCGGGTTCGTCACCGCCGCACGCTGCGCATCACTCGCCACCGGCGTCCGCAGGGAGACAGACTCCCGGCCCTGCCGCCCTTCATAACTGTGATGGAAGAAGGTCTTGTTGCGCACAATCGGTCCGCCGATCGCATAGCCGAAGATGTTGCGCTTGAAGGGCGCGATTTTCACGTCGCCGCGATCGAAGTAGTTTTTGGCGTCGAACACTTCGTTGCGTACGAACTCATACGCGGTGCCGTGAAAACCGTTCGACCCCGATTTTGACACGGCGTTGATAATGATGCCGGCGTTGCGCCCGTACTCTGCGGAGAAGGCGTTGGTCTGCACCTTGAACTCTTGGATCATGTCGATGTTGGGCTGAAACGTAATCTGGTTCTGCACCATATCGCTCAGGTTCACGCCGTCAAATAGATAGTTGGTTGAATCCTCGCGCGCGCCTGAGGCGTTGATGCCAGACGAGCCAATGCCCGATGGCGCCGCCAGGAAGGTACGGTTGTTCGTAGACGGCACAACGGTGCCGGGCGTCAACAAGGCCAAGTCCAGAAAGAAGCGCCCATTCAAAGGGATCTCGACGATCTTCTTGGTCTCAATCACCTCGCCGAGCGACGAAGACTCGGTCTGTACACCCGATGGCTGCGCCTCCACCGTCACGAGCGTGCTGGCCTCGCCCACGGCGAGCGTCGCGTCCGCGCGTCCGCGCTGATCCACGGCCAGCACCAGTTCGTTCTGGGCGAACGTCTTGAAGCCCGCGCGCTCCACTCTCAGTGAGTAGACGCCCGGACGCACCAGCGAGAACTCATAAGTTCCCTCCGCGCCCGATTCGGCCGTCTGGCTGATTTGTGTTTGTGGGTTGGTAAGCGTCACCTTGGCACCGGTGATGACGGCATCCTGCGCGTCCTTCACCGTGCCCACCAGGGAAGCGTTTTGCGCGCTTACCGCACAGAAAGAGAATAGCAATGTACAGAACGTACGTGACAACATGGGAGACCCCCTCGCGAAGCTTAAGGCTGTCTGCTTGGACCCTTTATACTTTCAGTGTTGCGCCGATGGGAGGGCAGAGTCAAACCACAAACGATGTCTGGATGATTTGGAAGAGAGTTGCGGGGATATGCTACATACCGTAGGAGGCCGAATGGAGCCGGACCGCTGCCCCGACTCGTAGCTCGTCCAGCAACAGCTTGCGCAACCTGAAGGAGGCAGTAAGCGTGTTCGCTTCCACCTGACGGAGTTAGTCGCGGAGGTACTCGAACGTCCCGCTGGAGCCGTAAATCTGGGAGCACGTCCACGCTTGCTGGATCGCGCTTGCCCTTTGCGCGTCCGCGATGGCGGCGGCTGCGATGCGGACCGCGAGCTCAAAATTGAACGGGTTCACCTTTGGGGCGCAGCGCCCGGAGTTCGCGGGCGCTCGCGAGGTCGCGGCCATGCAGAGCTAGCGTCCAGACGGCTTCCGCAAACGCATTCGGAGAGTAGCGGGCGGGTTGCGTTTTTGCGAGGTCGGCGAAGGGGTAAGCCGCGTCGACGGCGGCGGCGGTGTCGCCGGAATCGAGATAATGCATGATGGCGAATTGCAGGAAGTCCGTGCGGTACGCCGTAAAGGGCGCGACTTCCTCAAGGTGAAGCGTCCACTCGAAATCCTCGCGCGACCAATCTCGAGGGCGAAGGCTCCCCCGCTTCAACTATCAACATGGCCAACAACCGGTCACTCTTTCTCTATCTCACTCATGGGGTGCCGCAATGGCCGGTGCAGGCATCGCGAATTGGAAACGCTACTATGGCCAGAATCTGATCGATCAATGGATGATTCCGTTTTTCGGCGCATCGGTTTATAACGATGCGGCCGTCTACGCCAAAAGCGCTCCGATCGAGTTCATCGAGCAAGCGAAGACGCCCACCCTCCTGGCCAAGTGAGCTGCGGGTTAACGGGTCAGCTTGACATTTCTACGGGTAGACCGTGCCTTGATGGATGACCAGAACTTTGAATAGGATGAAGATAAAGTGCGAAGCACCTCGTCAATCATGGCGTCAACTTCGAAGCCGCAGTCCTGACATTTCGGGACGTTTTTGGGAAAGCGATCCGGCTGAGACGAGGTTCGTGATGACGGCCTTCGGGAACCACGTGTTGTTGACCGTGGTCTACACCGAGCGGGGAAACCGAACGCGCATCGTCCTCGCTCGAAAGGCCACGAAGCAGGAGGAAAAAGAGTAGGATCAAAGTCAAATTGAGGACTGACGGCCAGCCGGTCGAGGAACTGGCCGACGGTTCGACGCGCCCCCTGCTCGACAAAACAGATTGGCTGCGGCTCCAGGCCATGAGCGATGCGGAAGTTACGCCCGGGACTTGCGCGATCCCGCCGGGCACTTTCCCTAACGCAGGAGGAGTTTGCCGCGCGCCATCGCATCCCGCTGGGCACCTTGCGCGACTGGGAACAAGGTCGCTGCGCCCCCGACTAACCGGCCCGCGCCTACCTCACCGTTATCGCCCATCACCCGGAGGGCGTCGCACGGACCCTCAAGCTGCACGATGGTGAGCCAGCCATACCAATTCCGCATGGGAGTGGACTTTTACTGTCTCTCGATTGTTGGCCTATACCGTCGGACGCCTGGCGATTGCCTTGCATCACGCGCTGAAGTATCCTCAAGACGTGGAACTCATCAATCGCCTCTCGCCGCCTGAGCGGTTGACCCTGATTGGCCAGCTGTGGGACAGTCTCGCCCAGGATGATCTACCGTTGACTCCAGCACAGCAGAGCGAACTGGATCTGCGATTAGCTTCGCTCGATGTGGATCGGCTCGAGGCCGTGTCCTGGACCGATTT
>JAYVUQ010000342.1:0-9036 GCA_043787785.1 Bryobacteraceae bacterium | reverse complement strand
TTTGCCGCGGAGCTCAGTTGTCCGCGCTGCTCAGCCGAGCGGGCCAATTCAACGATCGCAGCAGCAAGGGGTGCAGACTGGCGCGCGGGCACGAGTAAGCCAGTGCGACCGTCCTGGACGGCATCGAGCCCGGTAACTCGAGTCGAAACGATCGGAACGCCCATCGCTCCGGCCTCCAGTGCGACTTGGGAGAGGCCCTCACGGAAGGTCGGCAGGACAAACAGATCGCTGGAGGCATAAACGACCGGAACATCCGGCTGGCTCACGCCGCCAGCAAAATGGACGCGTGGGTCGTTGCGCAAGGACTGCAGCGCCGAGGCCGGAAGGGGATCCGTAGGGTCCGGCTCACCGGCGAGCAACAAGTGAAGTTCCGGAACTTGTTGCGCGATCATCGGCCAGGCTTCGGCCAACACTCCGGTGCCTTTATCCACCGAAAGACGCCCGACATAAGTGAGTAACAAGGCTTGTTCCGGCAGGCCGACTTTTCGCCGGAGGGCCGCGCGGCGCGCGGTCCAATCGGCGTCAGCATCAAACCGATCCAAGTCCACGCCTGCACACGAACCGTCTCCGAGAGTAGCCAGCTTCGCAGCGGGACAAAGATTCAATTCTCGAACCCGCTGATTCACCGACCAACTGATGGCGTAGGTCCGAGTGGAAAGGGCGGCGCTGCCTCGTTCGGCCGCTTCCAGCACTTTGCGAAAGTTCCCCGCGCGGGTTTCCAGCGGCAGCCCGTGAATCGAGTAAAGACGAACCGGCACTCCCGCGGCACGGGCGGCGGCCATGCCCAGCAATCCGGCTTTAGGCGTGTGCGAGTGCACGATTTGGGGACGCAGTTGTTTAATTAAGCGATAGAGATTCAGCAGTGACCGGCAATCTTGCAAGGGGCGCGGCTGACGTTCCATGGCAAGGCCATGGATGGTAACTCCAGGAATTAATCCAATCGCATCAAGATCCGGGCCGGGCGAAGAGACGGCGTGCACGTCAAATCCCGCCTCAGCCAAAGACCGTAGCTGCCGAGGAAAGAACGCGGCCAGCGTCTGTGGCACCGTCGTGATGACCACGATGCGCAAGCGACTTTCATCCTTCATGCGTGAACTCGCTTCGCCAATTGCGCAAAGGAACTATCGGCGGGATGATAGAGATCCTCAAGGAATGATGCCCATTCCTTCAGTTCGCCTGCGTCAAGCGGCTCCTCGCGGCGGCGCAGCAGCGCATAACGAGTCCCGGTAACGGCGAGCACTGCGTCGGCCGCTACTTTGAGCAGCTCGGCCAATGCGGCCCGGTAATACAAGCCGGGTCCGGCTTCAGCGCTTCTCGCACGCAGGTATCTTACTCGCCCCAAACGAGTCTTCCATCGTTTCTGAAATCCACCTTGCAATTCACGATAACCGTAGAGCAGCTGCGGCAGGTTAGCGAATCGGCTGGTAGAGTAGGCGCGATATAGTAACTCGGCGTCTTCAAAGCGCAAAGCGCTCGCGTCATAACGATGCCTCCGGTACCAATCGGCCCGCGCCATCCAAGTGGGATGCGCAAGGCCGAAGCCCGTCGCCGGATGACCAACGATCGCCTCATGATCCAAGGGCAGCGGACGCTTACCCAAAGCCGTTCCATCTTCACCGCAGATCAACATGCGGCAACCAACCAAGTCAATCTCCGGGTGAGCGTTGAGGAAGTCCACTTGGTGGCGGAAGCGATCCGGATAGCTGATATCGTCGGCATCCATGCGGGCAATCAATGCGCCCTGGCCGCGATCGATGCACTCATTGAGGCGGGCCGCCAAACCCTTCGTCTGTCCATCGGACCAGACCCTCACCCGCGAATCGCGCAGGCTATGAGCCAATTCGAGGCTACCGTCATTCGAGCCATCATCGCAAAGCAATAGTTCCCATCGGGGATAGCTCTGCTGGAGAATGGAACGCAGGGCTGGGCCGAACGCCGGGCCCCCATTCAAAAACGGCAGAATGACGCTAACGAGAGGTTGATTCATTAGGCTTGGCAGTAAACCTGATCTAAGTCCGAGGTGATGGTTTCCCAGGCGAAGCGTTGAGCGTTGGCGACAGCGGCGACTGAGAAGCGCTGCTGCAAGGCGGGGTCATCCATCAGCGTGCGCAGCTGTCGCGCCAGGTCGTCGACATCTCCGCTGCGAAACAGCAAACCGCTCGAACGATTGATGACTTCAGGCAATCCGCCATGATTACTGCAGACGACCGGCCGGCCACAAGCTTGCGCTTCAATCGCCGCCATGCCGAACATTTCATTGTTGCGAGTTGGGAGCACAAAAATATCGGCCATGTTATAGACCGAAGGAAGGATCTTCTCCTCTACCGGGCCGAGGTAGATGCCGGCATGCTCCTGTAACTTGGTGGCGATAGCATCGGAACCTTCGTGACCGAATTGACCGATAGGGCCAGCCACCACCAGCCGAATCCGCCGCCCTTCGGCACGCAATCTCGCATAAGCATCGACCAGTAAGTCAGTGCCTTTTTGTTCGCAGACCCGGCCGACATAGAGAAGGACGAATTCATCTGTAAGTCCGATCGCCGCGCGACGTTCAGCGGCGGCGACCGGATCGGGGGTGAATTGCTGCATGCTGACGCCGTTATAGAGCACGCGCATCCGATCTTCCGGAATCGACCAGTAAGAGGCCGACTCACGGCGGCAATAGTCAGAAACGGGCAGCAGCGAAGAGAATAACCTGAGCGCCCATTGGTACCCGGGGAAAAAGGGGTTGCGTTTGCCGCGCCGAAAAATGAAGTAATCGAATGAGAGTACCGTCTTCGCGGAAACACCACGGGCAAATACTTTGGCAAAAGCCGCGCCTTCGGGCAGGGCATGGAAATGGATCACATCCGGCTTTAGCGGGCGAACGTCACGCAGACTCTTTATGAGAAACTCCGCGGCGCGCGCCAGACCTTGACGAGTGCAGCGGATGGAGCGGATCTCCGCGCCGAAATAATTCTCCGATTTCGTTACTTGGTCCGCCGAATAGACGACGACGCGAGCGCCCGCCTGTGCTTGACGAGCCGCAACCTCACGGATCCGGCGCTCAGTAGCGCCGCCGAGGGAGTAAAGGACCGGGAGATGGGGGGGGCCGATGTGCACGATGGTCATGGTGTCTTTTAGGCCGTTACGGCAGGTTTCCGTAAGTTAGGATGGCCGGCCTGTCCCCAATGGTGGACGACCGCCCGGATGAGTGGATCGGGACGCAAGGGGCTCCCTCCCGCGCGCCGGGCCGGGCGGCCGGCCATGGTTTCATAAAGCGCGAGGTGGCTCGAGATCATGCTGGGGATGGAGAAAGTGCGACGAGCATAGTCGCTCATTTTCTGAGATACCGCCGCATAGCTGGAATAGTTATTGAGTACGTTGGCGATGCTATCAGCCAGCATCTCGACCGTGGGTTGAGTAACCAGTGAGCCGAACCCGCCCGACTGCTCGGGAATGCCCCCGACGGTGGTGGCCACGAATGGCAAGCCGCAGAGCATGGACTCGGAAATGACGGAAGGCAGCGCTTCGTTCTCACTGGGAAGAACGAGAAGGTCGCTGTGATGATACAGAGAAGCCAACTGCGCCGGATCCTTCTTACCGGCGAACTTCACGCGATCGGCAATCCCTAACGAAGCCGCCTGGGCTTGCAGTTGTGCTTCGAGCAGGGTGTTCTGGTAGGCGAGAGTCAGTTCAATATTGAGGTTCAACCGGGCGATAGCACTGATGGCGAGATCGGCCCGTTTGAAAGGAATTAATTGGCCGCAAAATACTACGCGCCACGGCTGCCCTTGGCCTGCGCCGTTGAGGCGCTTGTAGACATAATTCGTCGCATCGATCCCGTTCGGAATGATGACTTGGTTAGCCCCTTCGAGGCGGTAGTTGCTGTTCTGAAAGCGCGCCTCAGCGGGAGAAAGACAAACACTGGCATCGGCCCGTGAAAGCACATAGGCCATAGCCATCTTACGAGTGGCGCTCAGCTTCCAGCCGCACAGGTGGCTGGCGTCGTGAGCGGTGAAGGCAAATGGCGTGCCCGAAGGATCACTGGCCAAGCGGGCCGCACCGTAGCTGAGGTGATGGACATGGACGACGTCGAAGCGGCTGAAGTCGACCGCATCATAATGGCTCAACGTCGTAACTTCATGACCGGCGTCACGGCAACCGGCTTCCAGGTTGGTTTCGGGCGACACCTTGATAAAGTCGGTGCGACCGCCCCCTTTGGCGTAAATACCGCCTACAATGCATATTTTCATAAAGTGACTCCGCTGTGGGATTGGCCTGACAGTGCGGGACGGGGGGTTGGGCGCGGATGGAATGACCGCAGCCAAGCGCGCGCCTGAAAAACCATCAGGTAGAAATAAACTGGGCAAAAGAAATAGATTATGATCTGGCTGTAAATCGAGATACTCCACACCACCAGGAGCGCGCCCCACAGGGCGATATATTGGATCGAAAAGGCAGCAAAAGTGGTCTTAGCAGCATCGAACCATTGTTCCGCCTGGGTGAGGAAAAGACCGAGCAACAGAAAGCCGGCGATAACGCCCGGCATGTGAAAATTGGCGAAGAGTTCAGAGGCAAAAGGGCAGATCTGATCTTCGATGCCGCGGACCCCGTACATCGCAAAATTATAGATCGCACCGGCATTGGTCTCCCGGAAGGATTTGCCGAGTTGTGGCACGGGGCTCATGATCGACGCCACGATCATGGATCCACCGTAGAGATGTTCGCCCCAACCGAGATGATCGTAAAAAAGTCCGGTATATTGCGGCCCGGGACTGTAAGCTTGAATGTTTTCCGAGAGGCTGCCGATTGCGGAGGCGAGCGTAGCTTCGGTTTTCTTTGCGCCGGGTTGAATGCTGCCCCGATAGGTTTCCACCGCAATGAGTATGGGCAGAAAAACCGCTATCGCCGCTAAGGTCGCGGAAAACGGGATCCGGCGAATGCGCGCGCTATAGACAGCAGCCATGCAAACCAAGGGGAAGACAAACGCCGCGCGATTGAGGCTGAAGGTAAGGTTAGCGAGAGTAATACCGATCGCCGACACAATTCCGACACACACGGATCGCATTAAGGCCACGCGCCGGGAACCTGTGGCAACTCTCCGAAGAACACTTTCGTCAGCCACGCGGGACCACCACGCGATAAAGGCATAAGCCATAAAAGGACGAAAGATTGTGCCCACAAAACCGGTCCAAGTACCTTCCAAGCTCAGCTGCATGGCATTTATCTCCTCGGGTTGAGTGAAATACAGCACGATGTTCGAAAGATTGCCGAACGCCGAGGAGAAGCCCAGCAGCCCGAAGCCAGCAAACACCCAAGTCATCATCAAGCCCGGCGTATGCGCTAGGGCCTGGGCCGTCCCGCCGGAGCGGGAACCCAGCAGACGACGCGGCGCCAAAGCCAAACTGAGACAGAAGGCGACATAAGCTACCGTATCGATCGCCAGCGCACCTTCCATCGACTGCATCGACGGCAGTACGCGTAGCACGCGACTTTCCGGACCCGCGGTCATAATGAGCATCGGCACCGCAGCCAAACGCAGGAACATCAGGGCGAGGGCAATATTCACCGGGCAGAGATAGTGCTGCACCCGCATGCGGCAAGACGGAAAAAGAAACGGCATCAGCGCGTAGACCGAGGTGGAAACCAAGGACATGTAGAGCGGTTCGCGCGGGCAGAAGAGCACAAAGGTAAACGCCAGAAACGGCAGAGCCAGCGTCCAACCGGGATGGACGAAACGGGGGGAAGAATCAGTGAGTGGCATGAGTCCTCCGAAGGAGAATCCAGAGGATGAGTGAGGCTGCCGAGTAAGAGAGGGCGAAAGCCATCGCTAGACCGGCGGCCTGCCACTGGGGCACTAGAACCCAGGCGCTCCCGAGAAAGGCGATCGCCAGAAAGACATCGACGGTGGCGCGGGCTACGGCCCGGCCATTGCTGAGAAGCGCTGCGCCCAACTGGGTATTCATCACCGTGGGAATCGCCGAAAGAGCCAGAATAACCAGCACCAGCCAGCCACGGCGAAAAGTTTCACCGAATAAGCCCATCAGGGGTTGAGCGAGACCGATCACCACCAGCGCCGGCGGAATGGTCGCGAGCAACCCAAAGCCCAGGTTCCAGCGAAAGGCATCGCGGTAGCCGCCGTGATCGCGGGCGGCCCGGAAGCGAGACAGCGCGGGCACCGCGATGCGAGAGACCGCCAGCGGTAGGAAGATGAGGAGGTAGCGAAAGCGATCGGCCGCGGTGAAGAGAGCCATGTCGGCAAAGCCGCCGGGTTGATGCACTAACATCGCGCAACTAAGCCAAGTTACGGGAGCAACAACAATACCGGACAAATAAGACGGCAGACTAAAAGTGAGTAACATGCGGCGTTCCGGGCCCAAGTGACTTAGGGACAGCGAAATGCCCCACTTACGGCATTCGGCGCGAAGGGCGATCGCATTGAGTAGGCAGGAAAGGACAACCACGAGGGTGAGCCCGGCAATGGCGCCGGACGCGCCGTGAGAATAAGCCAGAAACGTAACACAGGGAATGGACACCAGGCCATTCCAAACGCTAAGCCGGGCGATGCGGGGAAAGGCTTCCAAACCGGTAAGGGCGCCGGTTTGCACGGCCTCGAAAACTCCGAAAGCCAACAGGCCGGAGGCTTGAACGAGTTGGCGGGAGAGACCGGGGGAGGCGAACCCCTGGGCCGCCAGGCGCGGGGCCAATAAGATGAGGGCCCCGGTGAGCAGCAGGCCCGCACCAGCAGCGGTGCAGAGCGAGAGCCCAAGAATACGTCCGGCGCGCGCGGGATTGACATCGCGAAACTCGGCCAAGAACTTGGTGGTGGTCATCGCGAGACCCAGACCGGCCAGCGGGGCGAACATGCCGACGGTGCTTTGAATGATCGCGATTTGGCCGAATTGCTCTTGCGACAAAACGCGAGCACAGATCACCAAGGCGGCCAGGTTGGCGCCGCGGGCGACCAGGGCGGAGAGAAATGACCAGCCCGCAATACTCGCCAGCCCACGTTGAGCCGCAAATGAACGCAAGAGTGCGCGGCCCGGAGAGGACTGGGAAAGAAGCGGAGTAAGTAGATTGGCGGCAGTCACAGTAAGTTAGAGCGCTTGATTGAGAACGGTACCGAGTAGGACGGTACCGTCGTCCTGCAGCCGGGTTACCGCGGCTTGGGCCGTGTCACGAGTAGTTTCGCCGGCGCGAATCACCAGCACCACGCCGTCGGCCAGTCGGCCGAGAACGCGGGCATCGGGCAATTCACTCAGCGAAGGAGCATCGATGAGGAGCAGGTCATAGGCGTGTCGCAGGTCGCCCAGTAAGGGGGACATTGTATAAAGAAGGTCGAGGGCACTGGCTTCCCGCGGACCCGTGGCCACGAGGGAAACGCCGGTCATGGGCGTGGCGTGCGTAACGTAAGCCAAGAGGCCGGGATTAATTTCCGGCAGGTCCATCAGGTCGCTGAGGCCGTAATTGTCGGTAAGGCCAAAGACTTGGTGGAGACCGCGCTCGCGAGAGCCGTCCACCAACAACACGGTGCGCTTCATTTGGGACAGCGCGGCGGCGAGGTTCGTGATCAAGGTAGTTTTGCCCTCACCGGGCTGCGCGCTGGTGACGACGATGACCTGCGGAATCCGGTCGATCGCCTGAGAGAACAGGATGGAGGTGAGGACCGCGCGATAGGCCTCGGCTTCCACGGAGTGGCGATGGTTCCAAGTGGCCAAGGCAATGTTGGGCAAACCGGCGGCATCGGTCGTATTGGCATCCAGGCGGACGAGGCCGGCCTCGGAGCCGAGGCGGAGATCGGGTGCCGGTAGCGAACGAAAACGGGGCACGACGCCGAGTTGGGGAACGGGCAGGTAAAAGGCGAGGTCACTAGGCTGATGAAGGCGTTGGTCGGCGCGATCGCGCGCGGTGACAAAGACCAAGCCGAGGAGAAATCCGGCCGTGACGCCCCAGAGGAGATTCAGCAACAGGTTGGGCCGAAATGGACGGAGCGGGGCCTTGGCCGGGTCAACTAAGCGGCCGCTGCTGGCGCGCAAGGCCGAGGCCACCTTAGCTTCGGCGGCGCGCTGCATGAGCGTGTTGTAGAGCTGGCGATGGGTGTCCACGTCGCGTTTGAGGATGCCGTACTGAATGGCGATTTCGCCTTGCCGGGTGACCTCACCCACTTGTTCGTGATAACCCTCGCGCACCAGCCGCTCGCGCGCGACGGCGTCTTGATACTCATTCTCGATGCCTTGTAGAAGCGCCGTGGTCTCGGCGCGCCAAGCACTCTCGAGCGAAGCGATCTGGGCATCCAGCCGCCGGATGCCGTCGTAATTCGGGGTGTAGAGCGTGTTGAGGTCGGCGCGTTGGCGGCGCAATTCGGCCAGTTTCGTTCGGTGATCGCGCAGAGGACTGCCGAGCGGCGACTCGAGCGAATCGAGCGGCGCGGCGATCGCCGTTTCCATTCTGGCTTGGCGAATCGCGCGATTCTCCTGGGCCTTCAAGAGGCTCTCCTGGATCTGCCGGAGCTTGTCTTCATCTGGCCGCCGTTCCTCACTCAGCATCACTAGGCCGGAGCTTCGGGCGTAATCCTGCAAGCGATTTTCGGACTGGGTGAGTTTCCGACGGACATCGCCCAACTGGCCATCGAGCCACTGACTGGTGCCTTGCGAAATCTCGAGTCGCGCGGCGATGCTCTGGCTGTTGTATTGCCGCGCCAATTGGTTGAGGAAGGCGGCGGCGTAGGCCGGGTCGGGGCTTTCGAAGCTGAGATCGACGATGCGGGTCTGGCGGTTGTCGCGAACTTGGAGATCCTGGGCGGCAGCCTCTACGCGGGCATCGAGAGAAGGCATGGCGATTGCGCGGCGGCCGAAAAAGGCCATCAGTCCGGCGGGTGGCGGGATCGTTGGCGGGGGCAGTTGGGCCACGACGCGCTCGATCAGCGTACGGCTTTGCAGAAGGCGCAACTGCGTAGGCAGGTCGCTGCCGGAAGACGCACGGTCTTTGGCGGCCACCTGGGAGATCTCGCCGAGGTTGAGGAAGTTGTCGTTGAGGTCCTGAATCTCGAGTGTG
>JAYVUQ010000341.1:0-5913 GCA_043787785.1 Bryobacteraceae bacterium | reverse complement strand
GCGCTTCAAGGCGTCCAGCGTGAAGAGCTGGTCTCGCTCGACGAGCCCATGCACCAGCAGGTCGTGCTTGGCCGGATCGATCGCCGGCACGCCGGCATGGTGGCGTTCGAAGTGCAATGGCGAGGGCGTGATGATGCCGTAGGTTTGTTCGAGCGGGGTCCGGCTGCCTCCGGTTCCGGGCTTGGCCGACTTAAATGCCCGCGCCGTTTTCTCAAACGGCGACCGTTGGCCATACTCACTCATTGGCGCGCCCACTTCGCTGGGCACGACGGCTTTTTTCTCTGTGCAAGACGTCAAAGCGACAGCGGCGCCCAGCGTCAGAAATCCCCGGCGATCTCGTTTGGCCATGGCACTAAAAGTATCACGGCGGAGCGCTTCTCCAAAATGAAAAACGCGGCCCCTGCAGGAGCCGCGTTGCGAAAGGATGTGGTGGGCTCTAGCGCCGGACGGGAACCGTCGCCGTCATTTGCGACGACTGTCCGCCGATCCGCAGTACCACTGGCGCGTTTCCATCGGCCGTACTTGCCGGAACCCGCACGTTGATCTGGTAGAGACCAGAAATCGAACCAGGCGACACACCGGCGTAAAGAACATCGGCGGCCGCCAGCGTTGTGCCACCAACGGTTACCGTCACCGCGTCTCGCGTAGCCGCGATGGCCCCGGGGATTTCTCCCGACTGATACACCGGGTCGGTGGGGCCGAGGCCAGTGGCAAACAAGAGCACCACATCGCCAGGCTTCACCGCGCGGGCACCAGGAACCAGGGCCGGGTCGGCCGCGATGGAGAAATCCGGATGACGCGCCGCGATGGATGTCCCATTAAACGTGAAGAACGACGGCGCGTTGGCCAATACCGTAAAGGTACTCACGTCGCTTTTGCTCTCGTTCGCTTTGCCGGGGTTCAGAATTACGGTCACATTGCTGTTCCCCGGCGCGGCCCCGGTGGGCATCTGCGCATTGATTTGGGTGGCATTGGCGAACAGCACCGGCACCCTTTGGCCCGCCACCTCCACCGCTAGGCAACCGAGTTCCGTGGGGAACCGGCCTTCGACAAAATCCGTGGTGCCCGCCTCACGCGTGGCATTCGCCATATTGAAGCCAGTACCGGCGATGGTGAAGATGCCATTCATCGCAAAGGTATTCGCGCGTCCGCTGGCCGCATCGGCGACACCCCGGATCACCGGCTTCCCGGTGACCAGACACGTGCCATCGGCGGCAATCTTGATGGTAGAGGCGTAGATGAAATCGCCAGCATTGGTGCCGCTGTTATTGGCCGCGTTGCCCACCACATAGAAAATTACTTCGCCCATGTCGGTGGCGGGCGGAGTCCATTCTATCGTCCACGCGGCGCCATCGCGTTGACCCGGAAATGTCGAGGCAGACACGTGTGTGGCAAACTCGGCTGCTCCATTGCAGGGAGCAGGCGTGTTCCCCGGCGCGCAAGTGACCCGCACCGCATTCGGAACGACGGTAAAGGTTCCAGCCTGCTTGGTTTCGTCGCTGACGAAACGCGCGGCCAGCTCAAAGCCCCACTTTGAAGCCTCGGGATGGGAAATGCGAAGGATGATTGACTGTTTCACACCCGGCCGGTATGGCGAAGCCTGAATCGAGACGCGGCCCAGCGCATCCGGGTTCACCGTGGCCGCCGCGCGATGACAGGCCACGCAGGACAATCCACCATCGACGCCAATGTTCGCCCTGAGGGCTGGCGGACCTGCCGTGAATGCCTGTAAGGCCACCGGCGCCGATATGGCGAGCAAGGCAAGCGGAATCCACCGTTCAAAAAATCGCATAACTTAAACTCCCTGAAGAATTGAGGCCCCTAAGTACACAGGGCTTTGTCCTGAGACTCTACTGTAGATGGAGACAAAACGCAATAAGAATGAAGAGTTAATAATTGAGTAGTGAACTAAATTCACATCTCGACATCCACGCTATACTCGCAGCGTGGATACGCTTGCCAACCTGCGCCAAGGAGATTCCGCCACCCTCCACCACCTGGACCTTCCTGAAGCCTTTGCCCACCGGCTGATGCAATTGGGTTTCATTCCCGGGGTTCTGGTGGAAGCCGCGCACCAAGCGCCCGGCGGCGACCCCCGCGTCTACCGCGTCGACGGGTCGGAGATCGCCTTACGGCAGGAAACTGCGGCTTTTATGTGGATTACGCCCATCGTCGCCACTTGAAGCGATTCTCCCGCCTTCGCGGCCAAGGGGGGCCCCCAACGGCGCCCTGATAGCGCTAGACTGTAGTTGCAGTTGAGTGTCCAATATGAGCGCCAATCCGCAACTCGTCCAGATTGACGCTGGCCCCACCGGCCCCCAAGCCGTCGCCTTAGTCGGTTCCCCGAATTCTGGTAAATCCACTCTCTTCAACGCCCTCACCGGGCTTCGCCAAAAGGTCGCCAACTACCCCGGTGTCACCGTCGAAAGCCATGTCGGCCGCGTGCGCCTCAAAGACGGCAGCGAGCTCTCGCTCATCGATCTGCCCGGCATCTATTCGCTCGACCCGGTCTCTGAAGACGAGCGCGTCACCCACGACGTCCTCGCCGGCCGCATGCCGCACATCGCCCGGCCCACCGCCGTGCTGCTGATCATCGACTCCACCAACCTCGCCCGCAACCTGTCGCTCGCCGCGCCCATTCTCAGCCTGAAACTACCGACCCTCATCGTCCTGAACATGGCCGACGATCTGCTGGGCCGCGGCGGCGTGGTCGATGTCGCCCAACTCGAACGGGAACTCGGCGTGCCCGTGGCACTCACCACCGCCACCACCGGTGAAGGGCTCGATAAGGTCCACCAGTTTCTCGAGCAACGCGCTAATGCGCCCAAGACGGTCATTCCCATCAAATGGGCTCCGCTGCCGGTCCTTCAGGACGTTCCCGCCTGCCGCCGCTGGGCCGCTAAAATGGGCGAGCGTTGCGGCTATCGCGCCCCCGCCCCCCCGCTGTGGACCCGCCGCCTCGACAAGATCTTTCTGCACCCCCTGTGGGGCGCCCTCATCTTCCTGGCCGTTACTCTGTTGGTCTTCCAGAGCATCTTCACCTGGGCCGAACCCGCCATGGAAGCGATGAAAAGTCTCATCGCCTGGAGCGGCCATTTCATCGAAGCCAGCTTGCCCCCCTCCGCTTTTCGCGCCCTGCTGATCGAAGGCGTCTGGGGCGGCGTCGGCGCCGTCGTCGTCTTCCTGCCGCAGATTCTCCTGCTCTTCCTCTTCATCGGCATTCTGGAAGACTCGGGCTATCTCGCCCGCGCCGCCCTGATCGCCGACCGCACCATGGCCCGCGTCGGCCTGCAAGGCAAGAGCTTCATCCCCCTGCTTTCCGCTCACGCCTGCGCCGTCCCCGCCATCCTCGCCACCCGCACCATTGAGAACAAACGCGACCGCATCGCCACCATCCTCATCGCGCCGCTGATGACCTGCGCCGCCCGCCTGCCCATCTACACCCTGGTCATCGGGGCCTTCATTCCGGAGCGCCAGATCCTCGGGCCCATCGGTAGCCGCGCCTTCGCCCTCATCGGCCTCTATTGCCTCAGTTTCGTCGCCGCCATTGTCACGGCCAAGGCACTCAAGTCTTCCGTCCTCAAGAGCGAGGCCTCCCCCTTCGTCCTCGAAATGCCGCCCTACCGCTGGCCCACTTGGCGCAGCGTCGCCTATCGCCTCTACGACCGGGCCATGGCCTTCCTAAAGCGCGCCGGCACGGTCATCCTGATGATGACCGTCATCTTCTGGTTTCTCGCCCATCTGCCCGTCCGCAATGGCAGCTCTGTGCCCATCGAAGAGAGCATCGCCGGCCAGATTGGCCACGCCGTCGAACCCGTCATCAAGCCCCTCGGCTTCAACTGGCGCATCGGCGTCGGCATCATCGCCTGCGTCTTCGGTGCCCGCGAGATGATGGTGAGCACCCTGGGCACGATCTACAACACCGGGCAGGACGAAGAGTCCGCCGACCTGCGCAGCCGCATCCGCCAGGACCTGACCCTCGGAGGCGCCTGGGCCCTCCTTGTTTTCTTCGCCTTCGCCATGCAGTGCGCCTCCACCGTCGCCGTCGTTCGGCGCGAAACTGGTGGCTGGACCTGGGCGATCATCCAATTCGTCTACATGACCCTTTTGGCTTATTTTGGCGCTCTCGCCACAAACGTCTTCGTGACTTGGCTTTCCGCTTAGATTCGGCTATCTATCGGTTCTATCGATAAATAGCCAAGTCTATTCATATCAAATACATAAAGAGAGATTTAGCTTATCTTCCGATCCAGCCTCGGCCTTAATCCGATATTTGGTTCAAGCATAAACCCGGATCTCTCCAATGTTGCGCTGTATCTTCTCTTCGATCTAATCGAACAATAGCCAAGATGTTTTTTCTCATCACATACAAAGTAAATACCGACGATTTCCCCTTCAGTTACTCCCTTCGTCCCAATATTCTCTGGCCTGATGCGGCATATCTCGTTCGGCGGCAAAATTTTTCTTCGATCCAATCAATAAATAGCCAACACAAGCTTTTTCAATACCTTGAGACGTGCGCATCCCGCTTCCCAGCGTCCCTCTTCCTACCTACGGTCCCAATTGCCCATTGCCAACTCGCGTAAGTTCATGTTTCAATCAAAGTGTAGCTATCGGGCTATTTTAGCTCGTCATCGAAGATTGGCCATCATGTTTATTCATAGGCACTTAACCGACAATCTCCGCCGCCTCAGCCACCACTTTCCCGCACTTGTCCTCACCGGTGCCCGCCAAACCGGGAAAACGGCCCTCCTGCGCGAGGCCTTTCCCGAAGCTACCTTTCTCAGCATGGATCTTCCCTCCACCGCCGAACAAGCCAATCAATCTCCCGCATCCTTGTTGGACCATTCACCCGAACCCATCATCATTGACGAAGTCCAATACGCACCCGGTATCTTCCGCCACCTGAAGGCCCGCATCGATGCCGACCGCCACCGCATGGGCCGCTTTCTCCTTACCGGGTCTCAGAAATTCAACCTCATGGAGCACATCAGCGAGAGTCTGGCCGGCCGCGTGGCGATCCTGGAGTTGGACACTCTTTCTGTGCGTGAATTGCGCGGCAATCCCGCCACTGCCGAGATCAAAGTGGCCAACTACCTCTGGCGAGGCGGCTACCCGGAGCTTTACCGCACCCCGGAACTCAACAGCCAGGACTTCTTCCGCAGCTACGTTGCCACCTACCTCGAGCGCGACCTGCGCCAAATGCTCAACGTCGGCAGCCTGCGCGATTTTGAACGTTTCATCCGCGCCTGCGCCGCCCGCAACGCCCAACTACTGAACATTTCTGACCTCGCCCGCGACGTCGGCATCGCTGTTTCCACCGCCCGCGAATGGGTCTCGAAGCTGGAGGCGTCGCACATGATCATCCTGCTGGAGCCTTGGTTCGGCAACATCGGTAAGCGACTCGTCAAAGCGCCCAAGCTCTACTTTCGCGATACCGGCCTGATCTGCTTTCTGCTTGGCTTTGAATCGCCGGCCAACCTCTTGCGCTCCCCCTACTTAGGCGGCATCTGGGAGACCTTCCTGCTCGGCGAAATCCTCCGCGCCGCTCAGGCTGAGAGCACTGCCGCCCGCATTTACTATTTCCGCGACGCCCATGGCACTGAGGTGGACTTCGCCATCGAGCAAAACGGGCAAGTCCGTCTGGCGGAAGCCAAGTGGGCTGAATACCCCGACCGTTCGGCCACCAAATCGATTGCCAAAGTCCATGCCTGGCTCGGCGACCGCGCGGCGGACGAGCATTGGATCCTCTGCGGCACCCAACAGAACGTGCTGATGGATGCCGACGCGCCCATCCGTCTGATTGACGGCTTTCGCTTCACCGATTGGTTTGGCTTCGAAAAAAGCAGAGCCGAAAAAAGCAGAGCCGTATAGCCGGTTGCTCATACAATGAGCCATGGCCAAATCACTCGC
>JAYVUQ010000340.1:0-3902 GCA_043787785.1 Bryobacteraceae bacterium | reverse complement strand
TAGCGGGAGATTTCCGGGATGCATGGCTCGCCAATTATGACAATGTTGTTACAATTTAATGAATGCGCCGATTTCTCACCGTCATCGCCTTGGCGGCGTTCCCCGTCGGTGCCCAGGTTCCTCATCTCGAATCCTGGACTGATACCACCTTTACCACTTGGCGTAATCAGCGCACGGAGGTAAATGTGAACCTGCAATTGCGCGCCTATCCCACGCGCTTTGACGCGTACCGCACTCGGACCGGACCGATTGTGGAGCATCGGCTTCGCGACGGCCTTTCCTTCTGGGGCGGGGCCTACTTTCAGCACCTGCAATCGGGGGTGGGCGAGAAGCAGAGCTTTGACAATTTCGGGCGCCTGTTCGGCGGCCTCACCTACCGCATGTACCGCAATCGCCTGATTCAAGTGGACGGCCGCACGGTGGCCGAACGATTCATCGGCGTCAAATCAGGAGACTATTCCCGCTTTCGCCAGCGTGTCATGCTGACCTTTAACAGGAGAGTGGCACCTTACGCCAGCAACGAACTTTTCGTGAACCGCACGGGCTACCTGAGCGACCGGGTCGCCTTCGGTTTGCGCACACGCTTCACTAGCGAATGGACCCTGCTGACCGGTTTCCTCTACGAAAATCGCGCGCAGCCAGCGGATCGTCAAGCGCTGGTGGTGAGCGTGGTTTACCGGAAGGCGATTGCGGCGCGCTAGCTGCCCGCCTTGCGGACCTTGCGGGGTTTGGCCTCGTCGATGGCGACCGGCAGTTCCATCACCGGAGCCGGAGGCTTCTTCAGAGCGGCCAGAGAGTTCTTTAGGGCCTCCATAATGTCGGCTACCGGGGCCAGTTCCTGTGCCACTGGCGCCGCTACTACCTCTTGCCCGTTCACCTTCGCATCAATCATGGCCCGGATGCTCATGCGGTAAGTATCGTGGTACTTCTCCGGCTCAAACGACGCCGCCAGGCCTTCAATTAGGGACATGGCCATTTTCAGCTCACGCTCCTTGACGGCTTCGAGGTTGGTGCGAAACTCGTCTAAGGCGCGGACCTCGTCCTGGTAATACATGGTGTGCAGCAGCATGCCGTATTTACCTGGCCGCAGAATCACCACGTGCTCGCGATTGTGCATGGTGATCTTCGCCACGCCGTCGTAGCCGCTCTTCTTCATGGCGTCAAACAGCAGAGTATAAGCCTTCTCGCCCGCCTCATCCGGATGAATGTAGTAACTGCTTTCGAGATAGACGGAATCGATCTCGCTGGCCTTGACGAACTCCAGGATCTCCATCACCTTGGCCGTCTTGGGTTGGATGCGCTTGAGGTCCTCCTCATCGATGACGACGTAGCGATCCTTCTCGTATTCGAAGCCCTTTACCAGTTCACTGCGCGAGACGGGCTGGTCGTCGGCCGCGCTGTGCAGCACTTGCTTCACCCGGGAATGGGTGCCTTTGGTGAGTTGGTTGAAACTGATCGTCTCTGGCCGCGAGGCGGCCAGAAGTTTTACCGGCAGGCTGATGAGGCCGAACGTGATGTGGCCTTTCCAAATCGTGGATGCCATGGTTACCTCTTTAAAACATTTCCGGGTGCGATTGTGACTTATTCGTAGATATCATGGAAGTGTTCAATTCACAAGGGTTTAGGGGCTATGGCGCTCGAAGATTACGCTCGAAAAAGAGAATTCGATCGCACTCCGGAACCGGGGCCCCAGATGTCGGCATCAGCAGAATCTGGCCACAAGATCTTCTGTATCCAGCGCCACGCCGCCCGCCGCCTGCATTATGACTTGCGGCTGGAAATCGGCGGCACGCTGAAGAGTTGGGCAGTGCCCCAAGGCCCCACGCAGGACCCTTCTATTAAGCGCCTCGCCGTCCAGGTGGAGGATCATCCGCTGATGTACGCCACCTTTGAGGGCAACATCCCCAAGGGCAACTACGGCGGGGGCAGCATGATGCTGTGGGACGCGGGCACGTTTGAGGTGCTGGGCGACATAGCGGCCGAGGGCCAACTGGAGCGCGGCGATTTCAAGTTCCGGTTGCATGGCCAGAAGGCCAAGGGCGAGTTCGCCTTGGTGCGCATCAAGTCGAGCAAAGCCAACGAATGGTTGCTGCTGAAGAAGAAAGATGCCGCGGCCCAGCCGGGCTGGGACATTGAACAATTCGCCCACTCGGTCGCCACGGGCCGCACGCAGGACGAAATCGCCGCTGACTTACCGGCGCGCACCGACGCAGCGATGCCCACCGGACTAACTCCGATGCTGGCGAGCCTGGGGCCGATTCCGCGGGGCGAAAGCTGGGTTTACGAAATCAAGTGGGACGGCGTGCGCGCGCTTTGTTACATCATGGACGGCAAAGTGAAACTGATCGGCCGGCGCGGCACCCACTTTGATCGGCAGTATCCCGAACTTGACTCGCTCGCCGCCGCGGTGAAAACGCCCACGGCGATCTTGGACGGCGAAATCTGCGCCCTGGATGAAGTGGGTCGGCCCAGTTTCGAGAAGTTACAGCCGCGCATCATGGCCACCGGTACCAGCGCCATCGCCCGCATGGCCCGCTCGAATCCGGTGGTCTTTTTCGCCTTCGACTTACTCTACGCCGGAGGACAGGACCTGCGCGACTTACCGCTGCTCGAACGCAAAGAACGGCTGCGCGCCCTGATAGAAATCACTCCCCACTTGCGCTATTCGGAGCATTTCGCCACTGGTGTGGACGAGTTACTCGCCGCAGCCAAGGCGCAGGGCCTGGAAGGCGTGGTGGCCAAGCATCGCGACAGCCGTTATACGGGTGACCGTACGCGCGATTGGGTAAAACTGAAGATCCGGCAGGAGCAGGAATTCGTCATCGCCGGCAGGATGGCGGGCGAACGGCCACCGTTTGGCTCCTTGTTACTCGGCGTTTGGGAGGGCGACCGCCTGACTTACGCCGGTAGTGTCGGCAGCGGCTTCGACGCGGCGCTGCTGAAGAAACTGGCCGCCCGCCTTTCGCCGTTCGAAACCGCGCAGTCTCCGTTTGCCGAAGCTATCAAATTCCCGCGTGAAGTGGTCTTCACGCGGCCGGAGTTAGTCGCTACGATCGGCTATCATGAATTCACCAGTGAAGGTCGGCTGCGCGCCCCGGTGTTTATTCGCTTGCGCGAAGATGTTGAGCCGCGGGAGTGCGTGCGCGCGACGGCGGACGCCTTGGTGGTTCGCGAGGCGTTACTTCCAGAGAGGAAAATAGAAGCCGCGCTTCCGGTTGACGGCCACAAGGTAAAGTTTACTAACCTGAGCAAAGTATATTATCCGGACGACGGCATCACCAAACGGGAATTTATCAACTACTACGCGGCGGTGGCGGACTTACTATTGCCGCATCTGGCGGATCGTCCACTATCCCTGCGACGCTATCCAGATGGCATCTCTCAGCCGGGCTTCTTTCAAAAGAACGCCGCCGAAGGCTTCCCCGCCTGGATGCGCACGGCCACGATCATGGCGGAGAATCACGAGGAGCGCCACCAAATCATTGGCGGCGAACGGGCGGACTTACTGTATCTTTCGAACCTGGGCTGTATCGACCAAAACCCCTGGATGAGCCGGCTGAATACGCTGGACCATCCGGACTTCATCCTGATCGATCTTGACCCGTACGAATGCCCTTATACGAAGATTGTCGAGGCCGCGCTCCTCATCCGGCGCAAGCTGGACCAACTCGAACTGACTGGCTATCCCAAGACCACGGGTGGCAATGGTTTACATATCTATGTGCCGCTCGAACCCATCTACACTTATGACCAATCGCGCGGCATCGCCGAAATCCTAGCCCGCTTAGCCGCCGTCGAGCGGCCGGACTTATTCACGTTGCCGCGGGCAATCGGGAAGCGCGACGCGGGGAAGGTCTATTTCGATTACTTACAAAATGCCCGGGGCAAAACCATTTCGGCTC
>JAYVUQ010000339.1:0-1983 GCA_043787785.1 Bryobacteraceae bacterium | reverse complement strand
AAGAAGCCACGGCTGGTTTACGCCGGGGGCGCGAGGCTTGGGTTGGCGCGAGGCTTGGGCGGGCAGGAGTTAGTCCCGAGCGAGCGATTCTTTGCCGGGGGAGGGACGACCCTGCGCGGTTTTGCGCAGAATACTCTCGGTCCGAAGGATTTTCTAAATGAGGCTACTGGCGGTAGTGCCGTCGTGCTCCTCAATAACGAGATTCGCTTCCCGATGGCCAGCATCTTCGATGGCGTTGGTTTTGTCGATATCGGCAATACTTACCGCCACGTTTCAGATTTCAGCTTCGGGGACTTACGCAAGGCCGCTGGTTTGGGCCTACGGGTTCGCACCCCTTATTTCTTGATCCGACTGGACTACGGATTTAAGCTGGACCGTCGGCCCGGTGAATCGCGTGGTGGGTTCTTCTTTAGCATCGGACAGGCTTTCTAACTCCTCAGTCGAGGCGCTTCCCGTCCGGTCCCCAGCCTACTTTGGAGAAATGCGAAGCGCTATTGGTTTGGTAGCGCATACTGGCCAGCGGTGGCGTGTCGAGCTTGATATATCCACGAAAGCGCGACTCCAACCCAAAGTCCAGCATCCCGCTGGTGAGCATGGTGCGCTCAACTGGGTAGGGTGGGCGGCCGGTCTCAAACATGATCTCGATATTTTTCACCAACGTGCCGAAATGATGGTGCGGCCGATTGTTCTGCAGATTCATTAGCGTGGTGACCGGTTCGGCTTGCCCCTCGAGGTGGACAGCAATCGTAAAATCTTCCACGAGGCCAGTCATCAGGAAGGCGGCGGCCTTTAACCCATCCACATAATCAATAACGAACACAGTTGGTTCCTTCACCATTTCCTGAGGCGTGCCGGACTTACGAGTATTACTGCGCGCAAGCGCTTTGTCGAAGAGCGTGGAGACCCAGCCGTTCTTACTTATGAAATCCCAGCACTCCTGGTGCTGCAGACACTGTATGGCCCGCACGCCCGTCTCGCCTCCGCGCCGACGCTCCGTGATGCACTGCAATGCCTCGAGGAGGTGAAAGCCGTAGATATCCAGGCCGCTGTAAGAAATTGCCACCGCGTGTTTCTGCCCGACACCAAAAGGGGCGTCAATCGCGGGAATACGTTGCGCGCCGGGCACGGAGGAGCCAGCCAGCATGGGGAACCGTAGCTCGCGGGAAATCTCCACCATCCGTCTCGCCTGCCGCCAATCATAGGAAAGATGCTTGTCATTAAAGACGGGCACGGAGCGTTTACTTTCCCGAAAAACGTCTGTAATTTTTAAAAACATCTCAAAGCGCGGATACAGGGTTTGCGCTTTGTCGTTTACTGGATAGTCGCCATGTTCGCCAATCAGCAATACGCCATCTACGGCCAATTTATCTCCACCCAGGGTTAGTGCGTCATGCACCGTACGAAAGATCGGAATATTGTATTTCTTCGCGCGTTCCCGGCTCATGTCGCGTGCCGGAACATGTTCGGTGAAGATCGAGGCTATCTTCGAGCGCGGATACGGCGGGTGGTCATCCTGATTGAAGCCTTCCAGGTACTTGCCGACGACGACGTCGGCGTGCGAACCAAGCCAATACTCCGTAACAATAGCCGCAATCCTCTTGGGCGGTGAAGTGGCGGCGACGGCCGCCGAGGCAGCCAGAAAGCTACGGCGCATCATACGAAGGTTTTGAACTCCATCACGTCACCATCCTGCACGACATACTCCTTGCCTTCCGTTCGTAACCTGCCCACTTCGCGGGCCTTGGCGAAGGAGCCGAAGCTGACTAAGTCGTCGTAGGCGATTGTCTCGGCGCTGATAAAACTCTTTTCAAAGTCAGAGTGAATCACGCCCGCGGCGGCAGGCGCTTTCCACCCGGCACGAATGGTCCAGGCGCGCGTTTCTTTTACTCCTGTCGTCAGGTAAGTACGCAAGCCCAGGATGTGATACGCGGCTTGAATCAAGTTACCCACGCCGGACTCGGTAACGCCCAAGCCGTTCAAATA
>JAYVUQ010000338.1:0-10422 GCA_043787785.1 Bryobacteraceae bacterium | reverse complement strand
TCAATTCGGATTGGACGCGCGCGGCTTCCAACTCAGCCAATGCGGCGATCGGGCAGGATATGGCGGGGTTCTTACTCGGCCTACCCACCGGCGGTAATTTTCAGATCAACGCGACGCGGACGCAGCAGGCAAAATACTACTCTTTCTTCGTTCAGGACGACATTCGCGCGCGGAAGACCCTGAGCTTCAACGTCGGATTGCGCTATGAAGCGGAGACCGGGACCACCGAGCGATACAACCGGGCCACGGCTGGCTTTAATCCCGGCGCCACGCTCGGGGTGACGGCGGCGGCGAAGGCCAACTATGCTGCCGCGCCGGCCCCGCTGTTGCCAGCTTCGGCCTTCAATCCTGTGGGTGGCATCTACTTTGCGCAGCCGGGGGCAAATACCACTTACAGTCCCTATAAATACAATTTCTCTCCCCGCTTTGGCTTTAGCTGGACCCCTGGCTTGCTGGGCGCGAAGACGGTAATCCGCGGCGGCATTGGCCTCTATGTGGCGACTTTTGGCACGGTGCAGGTGCAGCAACCCGGCTTCAGTCAACAGACCGACTTGGTGTCAGCCGGCGGCGGCGTCTTCCTTACTCCGGTGGCCAGCCTGGCCGACCCTTATCCGGGCGGCATTCTGCGACCCGTGGGCAATGTACGCGGCATTGATACTTTTGTCGGCCAGAATGTGACTTACCAGGAGCGTAAGTTCGGCAGCCCGATTACCTGGCGCTGGAATTTCAATATCCAGAGGGCCGTGGGCAAGAACGCGGTTTTCGAGATCGGTTATATCGGCAGCGATGCGCGCCGCATCGTCGAAAGCCGTGACCTCAACTTTGTACCGAATGTATATCTGGCACAAAGTTCTGTGCGCGATCAGGCTACCATTACGCGTTTGACGACGGTGGTGACGAATCCCTTCCGGAACTTACTGCCCGGAACGAACTTGAATGGCGGCACTATTAACCAGGAGAATCTGCTCCGGGCTTATCCGCAATTCAACGGTGGTAACGGCGTGCGGGTCGAAGGTCAGGCGAACGGCTATTCGAAGTTCCACATGTTCCAAATGCGTTTTGAACGGCGTTTTTCGCATGGCCTGCAGTTCCTCACGAATTATTCCTTCAGCAAATTTTCCGAAGCGACAGATCGGTTGAATGCGGGTGACTCGCAGTTGCAGTACCGGATTGCGGACGAAGACCGGCCCCACCGCTTCGTCTTTAGCGGTAGCTACGATCTGCCGTTCGGGAAGGGCAAGCCGTTCCTCTCCGCAGTCAACGGAGCGCTTGATCGCGTGGTGAACGGTTGGCAGTTAAATACCATTTACAGCACGCAAGCGGGCGGGCCGGTGGATTGGTCTACGAACTTGACTTACTTTGGTGGCGATCTCCAGTGGCGAGGCCGCAGCTTGACGAATACCTTCGATATCACCCGTTTCGAAACGGTGGCGGCGAATCAACCGGATCGCAATGTCCGCTCCTTCCAGCGGCGCTACACCACTTACCGGGCCGATAAGATAAATAACATCGATATCAGTATGATCAAGAATATTCAGTTAGTGGAGCGATTCAAGCTGCAATTCCGCGTGGAGGCGTTTAACGCTTTCAACCGGACGAACTTCAATGGCCCGGAATTGAATCCGACCAACCGGAACTTCGGCAAGATCACCTCGGCGGCGAACCTGCCGCGCGTCTACCAACTAGCCCTGCGCCTGCGCTTCTAGCGGGCATCTAGAACGGCATCCGACGACATGCAACGACTTTTGAGTTAGTTTGGTAACTGTGATAACTCGTGTGGCGATGCTCGTTCTTGTTTTTGCGCAGATGGTGTTCGCGGAGGTGCGGCATTTGGATGCGCCACAACTCGCGCGGGCGTTGGGTGTGGCCGCCGGAGGTTTCGCCCGCCACCTGTCCGTACGGACGTCGGGCGATCGCCAGACTTGGTCGCCTTGGCGGAATTACGAGAGCGACCCCGAGGAAGGCACGCTGATTTGGTTTGACGAGCCGGTGCGGGCCGTGGAAGTAACCGGTGCGGGCGGAGCACGGCTGCTGATGATTGATCCGGGCGTCACTCCTTCGCGCAAGGCTCAGCGTGGGGCCGAACTGGCCATTGAGGGCCGGGCGCAGTGGTGCCCCGCGCCCTTTGTCTGTCCGAAGAACAGTTCGCCTTCGCTCACCGAGCCCACTCACCTGGTGGTTCATCACACCGCGGGCAACAATACGGCCACCGATTGGGCGGCGGTGATGCGGGCCATTTGGGAACTGCATGTGAAGGGCAATGGTTGGGCCGACATTGGCTACAATTTCCTGATCGATCCCAACGGTGTGGCTTATGAAGGCCGGGGCGATGGCGTCTTAGGGGCGCATTTTTCGGCCGTCAATACGGGCACCGCGGGCTTTTCGATGATTGGCACCTATACCGACCGCGCGCCGTCGACGGCGGCGATGCTCACTTTGATTGAGTTGCTCACTTGGCAGGCACAGCGCTACCGGCTGGATCCTCACGCTGAGAATTTGCACGCGGCGAGCGCACTGGAACTGAACGTGATTAGCGGGCATCGCGATGCCGGCCTTTCGCCGCGAGCGAGTGGACGAACGGAGTGCCCGGGCACCGCGCTGTATCCGTTATTGCCTTCGTTGCGGGACGAGGTGTGCCGCCGCGTGCCGGGCTGTGTGCCCGCGCGCGAGCGGCCTAACCCTTGCTTGGGCGCTGGTGGCCCTTGCGTGTCGGCGGTGGTAAATTCGGCCAATGGCGACGCGCGTCCGGTGGCGGCCGGTTCAATTGCTTCTGCCTACGGGGCGAACTTGAGCGGCTTGCGGGCCACGGTGAATGGGCGTGCGGCCACCGTGTTTGGCAGCGACGCCGGACAACTCAATTTTCTGGTGCCACTGGCGACCGAGCCGGGCACTTCGCGGCTGGAGCTTTTTGCCGGCCCTGACGTGCGCCTTTCGCGGTTGATGTGGGTGACGGAGACGGCGCCGGCGATTTATCTTGCGCTCAATCATGACGAGCAGACGGTGAATGGTCCCGCCACGCCGGTGACGCCGGGCCGTCCGTTGACCTTATATCTCGCTGGCGGTCGGACTGGTTTCGCTTGGGCGGCCTCAATGGGGGGCCTATTGGCGAGCCCATTATATTTGGGTCCGGCACCAGGATTTTTGGGTGTCTGGCAGGCAAATATCGTCGTCCCATCTGAATTGCCCACGGGGGATCAGCCGCTGATGCTTAGCGTGTCGGGCGTGCCGAGCCCGGCATTTCGCGTGTGGGTGAAGTGACGTCTCACCCCCCCCCCAGTTGCATCAAGGCTAAGAATTCGATAAAGTATCGACCATGCTTTCTGGGTCTAAATCTGGAAAACGGGGAGTCTCTATGAACTTGACTATTAGGGTCGTATCGACCCTGGCTCTGCTCGCTAGCGGTCTACTCGCCCAGGAGTTCCGCGCCACCATCACGGGCCGCGTGCTCGACTCCTCGGGATCCACCGTACCGAACGCCGCAGTGCGCGCGGTGAACATTGCCACCAATGAAGCTTCGGCCGCGACGACCGACGGCTCCGGTGTTTACACCATTCCTTTCCTTCGTCCCGGCGGCTACAAGCTCACCGTTACGGCGCAAGGATTTAAGGTCAGCAACCGCGAAAACCTCACGCTCCAAGTGGCACAAATCGCCGGTATTGACGTCGTGCTCGAAGTCGGTGCGCTCACCGATACCGTCAACGTTACCGGTGAAGCCGCTTTGCTCGAAACGCAAACCGCGTCCCGCTCGGGCGTAGTGAATGCGCTGGCGGTTTCGGAACTGCCCCTCAATGGCCGCAATCCGTTCATGCTCGGCGCCATGATGCCCGGCGTCGTCTTCCGTGGCGCGGCCATCTGGCAGCGTCCTTTCGATAATGGCGCGATCGCTCAGTGGTCAGTGAACGGTGGCCGTGAATCGAACAATGAGTTCATGATGGACGGCGCGCCCAACAATGCGCAGGCGGGCGGCAATAACATCGCCTATGTCCCCATCGTGGACGCCGTGCAGGAGTTCAACGTCCAGCAGAATTCCTACGACGCGCAGTACGGCAAAACCGGGGGCGGCGTTTTCAACGTCGTGCTCAAGAGCGGCACGCAGGCCTTTCACGCCACCGGTTGGGAGTTCGCTCGCCGTCCCTGGCTCGATGCGAATACCTTCCAGAGCAACGCGGTGCCCCAACCCACCGGCATCAAGAATCGTCGGGCCGCCCACACTCTGGATCAATATGGCTTCCAGTTCGATGGCCCGGTCTATATTCCCAAGCTCCTGCCCAAAGACTCCAAGATAAAGCTCTTCTACCTCGGTAGCTTCGAGAACTACCGCGAGAAGACACCCAACCCGCTCACCAATTCCTTCCCGGAGCCGGAAATGCGCGCGGGCGATTTCTCTAAGCTGCGCAACGCCGCTGGCGCGCCCGTGCTGATCTATGACCCCATCGCTTCATCAATCGCCGCCAACGACGACCCGGTTCGGACTCCGTTCCCGAACAACATCATCCCTGCCAGCCGAATCAATCCGGTAGCTGCCGCAGTCACTAAGTTCATGCCGCTGCCCAATACGGCCACCGTGGGCAATCTCCGCTACTCTACGGCGAACTACCGTTTGCCGAACTATCTTAGCAAAGACAAGTTCTACAACCTGATACTGAAATTCGATTGGAATTTCGGCGACAAACATCGCGCGTATGTCCGTCATGCCTCGAACGACCGCACCGAAGACCGCTCCGGCAACGGCCTCGACAACAAGGTGGGCACCGACGGCCAACAGCCCTTCCAGCGAATCAACGACGCTTACGTGGCGGATTGGCTTTGGACGGCCGCACCCACGCTGGTAATTAATGTCCGCGGCTCTTACAATCGCTTCATCGAAAAGGGATTTGGCCGCGCCAACGAAGGGTTTGACCTCACGAGCCTGGGCCTTCCTTCGAGCCTCGTGAAGAGCCTGCCCGGCCCCACTTACTTCGGCCTCTGGCAGAGCAGCGGCTACAGCAACCTTGGCCGTTACCAGAGTTTCAACTTCACCAATAACTACAACCTGGCCGCCAACGTCACCAAGATCAACGGTACACACACGATGAAAATGGGCGTCGACTTGCGCCGCATTCATTACCTACAGCAGAACAGCGGTAATATTTTACAATTCAACGGCGATACGAACTTCACGCAGCGCATCTGGAACCAGGGCGAAGCAACGGCCGGCGACGGTTATGCCAGCTTCCTGTTGGGTGGCGTAAGCGGAAGTCAGAATTATCCGCTGTATCCCTTCAATCGCCAATGGTACTTCGCGCCTTACTTCCACGACGACTGGAAAGTTTCGCGCCGCCTCACCCTTAACCTCGGCATTCGGTGGGATTACAACGGCGCCCCCGATGAAAAATGGAACCGCCAGAATCGCGGCTTCGACGCGACCCAGTCGAGCCCCATCGCCGCGCAGGTAACGGCAGCCAATATAGCGCTCTATCCGAATCTCAAGGACCTCAAAGGCGGCCTTCAATTTGCCGGCATCAACGGCAATCCTACCCTGGCGGCCAAAAACGACCTGAATAACTTCCAGGGCCGCGTCGGCGCGGCTTTCCAACTGAACGACAAAACTGTCGTCCGCGGCGGATGGGGCCTCTACTACCTCAATCCGAATAACAACTCCCTGCAGACCACTGGTTTTTCCACCAACACGCCGCTTGTGAATTCGTTGGATGGCGGGCGCTCCCTGGTGCCTGGTTTATTGGGCAACCCTTACCCCGGTGGCATCAGCTTACCGTCCGGCTCCCGACTCGGCGCCGCTACTTTTGCCGGACGCAACTACAACTGGTTTAACCCCAACTTCGTTACGCCGAAGGTACACCAATTCTCCTTGGGCATCCAGCGGCAGATCAATCGGTCCGCTTCGCTTGAGGTGACCTACGTAGGCAGCCGTTCGATTGACCTCAACAATCAGAAGGCGTACAACATTCCTACGCTCTCGTTTCGCAAGCAGTGTAACCCTCTGGAAGGCGGCACCGTGGCATTCTGCGATCAGTTACTGCCAAATCCGTTCAAGGGGCTCGAACCCTTTCGCGGTACCACTTACTTCACAGCGGATAGCATCAGCCGCTACAACCTGAACCGACCTTTCCCGCAATTCACCGGCGACTTGCTGGAACAGGGCCGCAATGGTGCCCGGGCTTGGTATAATTCGGCGCAGATTACTTACAACCAGCGCGTTGCGGGTGGCCTGATGTTGCTCACCAACTACACCTTCAGTAAGACGGTGGAACGTGCCGACTACACCGATGCCTTCGCCAATATTCAGCAACAGGGCCTTTACTTTAATGATCGTCCGCACTTCCTGAAGTTCACGGCGATCTATGAGCTACCCTTCGGCCGGAACAAGAAGTTCTTCTCCGGTGCCTCCAGTGCGGCCCAGAAGTTCGTGGGCGGCTGGGAAGTTACCAGCTTTTACACCAACGCCAGCGGCGAGCCCAACGACCTGCCGGGTAACGTGATTCAACTGAAGGATCCTCAAGTGAAAAACGTGGATTGGAAAGCCAATCAGGTTCGTGGATGGAGCCCCTGTGTGGCCCGTCTATTTAACGATGGCACCACGGTCGTGCAGCCCTTCTCCATCGCCCAAGGTTGCTCCGCTAATCCGTCGGAAGCTTCCTGGCTGCAATTGCCCAACTATGCTCCGCGCTCCACGCCTTTCCGCTCCGGGCAGATTCGCAAGCACCATGCCGCCACGATGGATGCGTCCATCGTCAAGAACACGCAAATCACCGAACGCCTCCGCATTCAGTTTCGCGCGGAAGCGTTCAATATCATGAACAAGAACTACTTCGGCCGCGATAACTTCAACACCGACCCCAATAATCCGAACTTTGGCTCGGTCTTCCCGGCCTTGGTATCGAACCAGAACTCGAACCCGCGTCAGGTTCAGTTGGGCATCAAAGCCTACTGGTAAAGAGCTACGGGATCCCAACAAAAGGCGGCGTCATTTGACGCCGCCTTTTCTATTTTGGCTGGTTGGCGAATAGGGCCCACCGAAACCGGTAACCACCAAATCATCATCGCAAAATAGGCTTAGAATTGGGTTTGCCCCTCTACCGCTATCTCCTGATCTTGGCCGTGAACCCATTCATTCTGGTGGGTCCGGGGCTGCGCAATTACGAGACGCCGGAGAAGCACCTGATCGAAACGATGGCCGGTGGCGTGGCCGCATTTGATTACGATGGCGACGGCCGGGTGGACCTCTTCTTTACCAACGGCGCTCCGCAACCGAGCCTGCGTAAGGTGCTTCCTCGCGATTGCAACATGCTCTACCGAAATACGGGCACCGGGTTTGTGCCGGTAAAATCTAATCTGTGCGGCACGGGCTACGATATCGGCGTGGCCGCCGCCGACTATGACCGGGACGGTCGGACGGACCTATTCGTCGCCGGCGTGCGATCGAGCGCCCTTTATCGCAACCTGGGCCAAGGCCAGTTCGCCGCACAACCCTTGACGGTGGAAGGCTGGGCCGTCGGTGGCGGCTGGTTTGACTACGACCGCGATGGCGACCTGGACCTATTCGTCGTCCGCTACGTGCAGTGGGACCCCGCTACCGAGCCCTTCTGCGGCGACCGCATCGAAGGTTATCGCACTTACTGCCATCCGAAGTTCTACGTCGGCCTATCGAACTTACTCTTCCGCAATGATCAGGGCAAGTTCGTCGACGTAAGTGAAGCCTCCGGCATTGGGAAACACATCGGCAAAGGCATGGCCGTCGCTTTTGGCGACGCGGACGGCGATGGCTGGCTGGACGTATTCGTTACCAATGACACTCTCCCCAATATCCTTTTTAGCAATCGCGGCGACGGGACCTTCGAAGAGGCCGGTGAGCGGGCCGGCGTGGCGCTGAATGACGACGGGCGCGCACTATCTGGCATGGGCGCTGATTTTCGCGACTTCGACAACGATGGCCGCGAGGATTTATTCTTTACCGCTTTAATCAACGAGACTTATCCTCTCTACCAGAACCTCGGCAAGTTTCTCTTTCGCGATGTTACTTACCAATCTAAAGTCGGCAAAACGACTTTGAATTACTCGGGCTGGAGTTGCGGCGTCTTCGATTTCGACAACGACGGCCGTAAGGATATCTTCACGGCGAACGGCGACGTGCAAACCAACTCGGAGCGCTATCGTAGTTATCCGTCGAAACAACGCAACTTACTGCTACTGAATCGGCCCCAGGGCTTTGAGCCGCGGACGGTGGGGGAGCCCGGGCTGCATCGCGGCGCGGCGTTCGCGGACTTCGATGGCGATGGACGGCTGGACATCGTCGTGACCCAGTTAAACGGGCCCCCGGTACTTATCCAGAACCCGGTACGCAATGAGAACCACTGGATCGCTTTCGATGCGCAGCCCGGAACGCTGGTGCGCATTAGCGAACAGATCAATCGCTCCACCACGGCGGTGGGTTATGCAAGTTCGAGCCCGGCTACGGTGCATTTCGGACTCGGGGGGCTCAGCCTAGTGCCGGAGGTGGTGTTTACTTTCCCCAGCGGCCGAGTGAAGCGGCTGCAAAACCTCAGGGCCGGGCAGACGTACGCTGTCGCCGAACCTTAGCCAGCAGAGCCTGGGCGGGCGCGGAACCGGAGGCGGCCAATTCCACCTCCGACTCCGCGAGACGGCCCAGTTGATAAAGCGCGCGCCCATGCTCGAAGCGGACCTGCGCATAGGCGGGAAACTGCTTGGCGGCCGAGGCCAGCGGGGCCAAGGCTTCGGCGGGCCGGCCTTGACGAATCAGGTACTGCCCATAGTGCAAGCGGGGCTCAGGGGTGGCCTGCCGATTGCCGGCGATAGCCGCGGTGAACAGCGCCTCAGCCGGCTGCCCGGTTGCCTCGGCAATCAGCCCCAAGGCATCATCCACGCGCCAAGGGTAAGGATCTTGCGCGCGCTGTTTGGTTAAGACCAGGGCGGCGGGGCCAAACCGGTCGAGCGACAATAAGGCGCGGCCCCACAGGTAACACGCGTTAGTTTCACGCTGGGCACAAGCGCGCTCCAGCGGCGGGAGGGCGGCCGCGAATTCACCTCGCTCCAGCAACGGCATCGCCGTCGCCACTTGCCACGCGATCTCAGCCCAACGCAACCACAGCATCGAGTTTAATACCTTTCGGTAAGTGAAGTTTCATGCCATTCGCGGGTGGGGATGCTGACCCCGATCGTTTTCGTAAATGACGAAACAAACCGGGGAGTTGTTGATTCTATTACCTTTTCGTCTTGGAGCGCCGATGGGCCAAATTGCGAGCTTGCGCCAACCATTTGACCCAATCCCATTGTGGCACGCGGGCGGAAATCTGTTTGAATCAACTCGCTGATTCTACGGTACTTTCCGTGTGGGACCGGTGGTAGCGGCGACCGGGAATGTAGTCTATCTTATTGATAAATTGCAACTTAGCGGCTAAATGGGAACATTGGCCCGCGACTACTTGCCGATACTAGATTGATTCTAAATGACTTAGAATTTAGTCGGACTCGCTACGAAGCCAGCCCGCAGGGTCCGCGAACAAATCCTGAGCGGCATTCGCTGCGTGGTTCCGTTTCCCCACTCGGGTTATCGACGCCCAGACCTCACGGGACGGCCCTTGAGATTCCTTTTGGCCGGCAAATACCTGGTTGCCTATGCACCCGTTGAAAAGCCTTTGTGGGTGGTTGCCGTGATGCACGGGCGTCGCAGCCCCCGCGTGATGGCTGCTATCTTACGCGGAAGGGCGTAGTCACCCTTTGCCAGATACTTTGCCATGCGGCCAAACGGAGCCAACGAACCCCCGCCACGCAAGGATCTCACACTAAACGATAGGACTCGGCTGTTCAAAGGTGATCTTCAGACGCGTACCGGTGGCGGTTGCGAGGCGTTTTAGGGTTTGGGTGGAAGGCCGAGTCCGGCCACTTTCCAGGCGGGCGATTACGGATTGCGTCGTGTCCATGCGCTGCGCCAGTTGCTCCTGCGTCAGGCCAGCGGTCACGCGGGCTTCGATCACCGCACGGGCCAAGGCGAACTCCGAAGCCAGCGCTTCATGAGCGTCACGATATTCCTGCTTGCCCGTCCACTTTTGGTGAAGGTCGCTGACTTTGGTCATTGCACAATCTCCTGGGCTCGCTGGAGCGCGAGTTCCATATCCCGGCTCGGCGTCTTCTGCGATTTCTTCACAAAAACCCTGACTACCACGACGCGCCGGCCGACCGCGGTAACGTAGAGTGCCCTGGAAATCCCGTCCCTGCCGCTTCACATGGGGCTCCCTCACCTGCTCCAGCCCGAACTGCTCGATCAATTCCGAAATGTAGTGAAATCGAACCAGCGTGTCGACGGGCAATTCCTCGAGCTCGCCATCCACAACTTCATTCAAGGTCAACCGACCATTTCATCAGGCCCCCAATATAGCATTTTTGCTATTGTTACGCAATACGCAA
>JAYVUQ010000337.1:0-9433 GCA_043787785.1 Bryobacteraceae bacterium | reverse complement strand
GTTCCGCGCTCGGAATCGGTTTCCACAATCGCGGCGGACGCACTACCCGCGCGGTCTGCTCCAAATCAAAACGCGGAGGAGGTGTTGCCACCATGCGCGCCGCAAAATGACGCCGGACCATCTCGGGCCACTTCGAGCGCACTTGCTTGCCCTCGGCCCAACTGAAGCACAGCCGTTGCTCCGCCCGCGTCATGCCCACGTAGAAAAGCCGATTCGCCTCGGCCAATTCGCGTTCGGCTTCCGCCGCTAAATTCAGCCGGTGAATCCGGTCATGCACGGCTCCGTCGGTGGCCGGGTCGCGCCAGGTAATTCCCAAACCATGCCGCGGATGAAAGCTCAGCGGCGCCGATCGCCCGCCTCCTCCCGCCCGTTGCAATCCACACAGAAATACCACAGGAAACTCGAGGCCCTTCGCCGCGTGCATCGTAAGTACAGTCACCGCGTCGCCATCATCGCCAGAAGGCGCATTGCCTTCGCGTTCCAGCGCTCTTTCGTCCAGCCGCCGCACTAACTCCGCCATCGGCCGAGGGTCAGCATGCCACCACTCCCGCACCATCGTGAGTAACTTATCCACGTTGGCCCGCGCCGGGGCATCCAAACTCAGCGCATAGCCAGATTCATCCATGGCGCAAGCCAAAAGGCGATCCGGCGAAATCTCTTCGGCCATCGCGCGATGCAGGTGCAAACGCGCCGCAAAGTCTGGCGGCAAAGCATCCACCAACGGGCCGCCCTCCAGCCGCATGGCGTAAATCTCGTCGTCGCGATAGCCGGCCAAGGGGGACCGCAGCACAGCCACTAAGGCAATTTCATGGCGTGGATTGGCCACCATCCGCAGCCAGTTCACCAGGTCGGCAACTTCAGTCGCTGCAAAAAAACCCCTCCCCAAGGCCATTACAAAGGGCACGCCGAATGATCGCAGGGCTTGCTCAAACACGGGCAAGCCGGTTGTCTGCCGGAACAACAAGGCAAATGACGAGTAACTCACTCCGCCGGCATGTAACTCGCGGATCCGGCGCGCCACGTGTTCCGCCTCCAGTTGCTCCCGTTCTGCGGGAGTTTCTCCTTCCGCCGCCAGCACCTCAATCGCCGGGCCATCCTGAGCGGCGAAGGTCTTGCGCGCCTCCAGCAGCGGCGGCTCGAGACCTGGCGCGCCGGCCACTATGTCCATTGCCGCCTGTAAGATCTCTGGCCGGCTGCGATAATTGCCCCGCAATTCGTCCACCACCTGCAGCGAATCCAGTAACCCCTGCCGGTATTGCCGAAAGCTTTCGGGCGTAGCGTGCCGAAAGCCAAAGATACTCTGGTTCAAATCGCCTACGCCAAAGAATCGTCCTTCACGTCTTACTAGATTCATCAAGCGCCATTGCAGCGGATTGGTATCCTGCAGCTCATCCATCAGAATTGCTTCGTATTCTGCCTGCACCCGCGCCCGAATCTCCGGATGCTCTTCGAGCAAAGCGATCGTTCGTGACTCGAGGTCGCCAAAATCAAGTACACCGCGTTCAAACTTACGCCGCTCGACATCCGTCACTAACTTCGCAAACAACGCACAGAGTAACTCGCGCGCCGGAGCGTAATGATGTTCCAGGGCGGCCATCCGGAACTCTTCCAAACACACCCGAAAATGCTTCGCCGGCGCTCCCCGTGAGCCCTTGATGAGCCGCTCAGCGCGCTCCAGCAGAAAAAAGTTCGTCTGTTCCTTGATTCCCGCCAGCGCATCGCGCCACTCGCGCCACCCTGGTTTGGTGCCCATTAAGTCATCGGCGGCCTGCAGCAACTTACTCCGGTCCAACAAAAACGGCCCCTCGGACTTCAAGTTCGCCAGAGTCCCACCGCTCGATCGCCAGGCATCGTATAGCTCTGCCAGATGCTCCACCGGTTGGTCTGTATTCCAAGCCGATAGCAGTAGACGTAAGTCGCTTCGGCGCTCCGCGGCCATCTCGTCCAGCGTCGCCTTGATGGCCGCCTGTAACTCTGCCCGCATCTCCGGTTCATCCAAAATGCGGAAGCGTGGGTCGAGCCCCGCGGGGATGGCATACCGTCGCAGTAACCGCGCGCCAAAGCCATGAATCGTAGCCACCGGCGCGCGCTCAATCTCCTGCCGCACCGCCGGTGCATCGCGAAAACGTTCGGTCAAGCGCTGCTTGATCTCGTGCGCCGCCTTCTCCGTAAAGGTGATCGCCAATACCTGATTCGGCCGAAAGCCCCGCTCATTGATGAGCCAGGCATAGCGCTCCACTAACACCCGCGTCTTCCCGGAACCTGGCCCGGCCACGACGCAAACATCCTGGCCCCAGCGCTCCACCGCCCCCTGTTGTTCCGGCGTCAAGCTCATCGCGCCACCTGCACCAACTGCGTCTGCGTGCGAATCCGGCACACCGTGGCAAAGTCGCAGTATTGGCACTTGTCAGGGTCTGTCGGCCGCACCGAAATCTCGCCGTCACGCACACGCGCGATTACCTCTTGCGTCAACTCCTCCGCGCGCTGCATCATCTCCCGCAAGGATGCCGGATCATCCCAACCCGAAATCTTTGCCGAATCCCGCAAGGCCACATAGTGAAAACTGCGCGGCGTCAGGCTCAACGACTTTTGCAAGCCCAGTAAGTACAATCCGCCTTGCACATACTGCTCGCTATCCTGCCGCTTGGTCACATTGGCCGACTTAGAGTATTTATAGTCGTAAGCCGCTACCGTGCCCTCCGGAAACACATCGTAGCGATCGATTCTGGCCCGGATCTGTAAGTCGGCCGAACACGCGAATTCCAGACGCTGCTCCAAGTAAGGCTTACCCCCCGGGGCGGGTTTAAAGTCGCGCTCAAAGGTGCGCAGGTCGCGCAACATCTTCAAGCGCTCCACTTCGGCTAGGTAACCGGAAGGGATATTGCGTTCCCGGCAAATCCGCTCGTATACGTCGTCAAACAGCTCGTCCAGAGGACGATGTCCCCAGTCCGCCAGACGGTACAGTACCTCATGTACAATCGTGCCCTGCACCAACGCGTCCAGCCGCTCCCCCGGTTCCAGAGGCGCATCTTTCAGCCGCAACGTATACCGGCCAAAGAATTGGAACGGACATTGCAAAAACGTCTCAATGCCCGACGGACTCGCCCCCGCATGCCTCACCGCCAACTCACGCCGCAAACGATCGTCCGCAATGCGCCCGGCCCGCGCCGCTTGATACTGCTGCTCGGCATAAGGTAAGACCGCCTGGCTATCGCCGTTGGTAACTCGCTCGCCCTCCAAAGCAAAGGCCGGCAAGGTACGCTCCCCCTGCCGGTCGAAGCGGGGGTAACTGAGGTGCAGTTCCTCGGTGGCCCGCGTGGTCGCCACAGTGAAAAGATACTTTTCTTCCGCTTGCCGGTCCGTCATCGTGCGCAACGCCAAACCCATCTCGTTCAGTTGACGCCGCACTTGATCGGGAAAAAGCGCATCCTCCGATGGGTGCTGCGGGAAGATGCCTTCCAGCAGGCCCGCGCAAAACACCACCGGCAGCCGCCACTGGCGCGCTTCTTGCGCATCCATCACGTGGACCACGTCCCGGCGGCGATCTTCCTCGCGCACCGGAGTTTCGGCGGCCATCGCCCGCACATCGGCCCAGTAAGTAGCGAGCGCCATCGGCCGGTCCGGCAGAATGGCTGTCACAGAGGCGAGTAACTCCGCTAGCTGGGGCGCTTCGGCCACCAGCAATGCTTCCCAAGCGGATGGACGCCATGACCTTTCCCGAATCTCATCCAATCGCTCCAGCGTCGCCAGAAAAGGAGTAAACATCAGTAAGTCGGCCAGATTCGGAATACCGCTGGCCGGGATGCGTTTGCGTAACTCGAAATCCACTTCATCACGTCGGCCAGCCAGGTCAGCATCCCGGCGGCGCACACACGTCAGTAACAACCGCTGGTCCCAATTGCTGATCGCCGCTTGCGCTAAGGCATCGGCATACTGAAATGCGGGCGCACTCACCAGCGGCCGCGCAAAATAGAATCGCGCCGGGATACCAAAGCGCTCAAAGGTCATCTGCATCGCCGGCACATAGGGCTCCGCCGCGCGAACAATCACGCCTATCTCCCGATACGCGCGTCCCGCGGCGCGCGCAGCCAGGATTCCGGCCGCGATCTGGGTAACTTCACTCTCCAACGAATGCGCCGTCACCAGCGTCGTCTGGGCCGCGGGAGCGCGGAACTGACACCGGCTCACCTCAAAGCCCCGCTGTTCCAGCAATCGGCAAGCGCGCGCCGATGAGGGACCGTCAGGTAAGGTGACGGTTACCGGAACGTGCCGCCGGGCCGCATCGAGCAATGCGATTTCGCCCTCCGTCAAGGTGAAAAAGCCATCAAAGAGCCAGGGCATGGGCGGGCAAGCCTCGCGATACACCCGCAGAGTCGCCGCTCCCAATCGCCACCCCCGTAAAGCCCGACCCGCTTGCCGCACTTCTGTTTCGAGTAGGGCGTAAAAGCGTACAAACTCTTCGGCATCGGGGTGCATACGCCGTAGTAAATCGGCCGTGGCGGAGAGATCCTGGCTACTATAGCCAGCCGCGTCAATCTCCCCGGCAATGGTCGCTAGCGTCGCGGCGAAGCCTGGGGTGGCCAGCAGCGCTTGCCAACGACGGCTGCGAAATTTGGCCAAGGTGCGACGAATCAGCACGTGCATTTCACCCGCGCTTACCTGCGGCCCAGACGCAGCCGACGTCGCAAACTCATTCACCAGCGCCGCCAGCGTCACCACATGATTGCCGCGCACCAGCCGCCCTTCACGCGCCAACTGATGGCTTAGATGCTCCGCCATGGTCGCCGTGGGGACAATGATTCGGGATGGCGTCGCGCGAAACATCTTCAGCAAGCTCGTTGACTTGCCGGACCCCACCGGGCCCAGCAAAATGCGGCCCACCGCCATCAGTGGCGCACTAGCTTTCGTTTACACACGGGTTACTTACTAGTGTATCCACGGCTGCCTCGCCCAGCTATCTCAATCTTGCGCCCGGCAACGACGAACCGCCGCGCGAGAGGTCTCTCGCGCGGCGGTTGAGTGAACAGGACTGCTACTTCCGACTACTGCTTCACGGCAATCGTTAACCCTGGCTGCGCCGCCGTATCCCGGAAGCGCAAGCCAAACGGCGTGGCGTTCCCCGGCGGTACCGTGCCCGGAATCACCACGTTGATCTGCCAAACGCTGATCAACCCGGGAGCTAGCCCCGAATACTGAATGTTCGCCGCTGGCACGGCGGCCGTACCAATGATCACCTGTAACGTTCCAACCGTGGATACTGTGCCCGGGGTTGGTACGCCATCAGGTGGGGAGCCAGCCAGGTTGCCCAAGCCCGTGGCGTAGATGGTGATGATTGACCCGCGCGCCGCCGGATTGGACGGCGAGTTGATCGAGAAATCCTGATTCGTCGCCGCTACCTGACCTCGGCCACCGGCCCCCGCGAACACCGCCGGCGCCACCACGTCCATTTCCGCGGATCCGGCCGCCAGTACTTGCCCGGTGCTCACCCGTTCGACAATCACCTCTACCGTACCCGACGTCGCCGTGTCCTTCGGCACAATGAAGTTGATCTGGCTGGGCGAAACAAACTGAATGGGCGCCGCCTTTTCGCCCACCAGCACCCGCGTGTCGGCGACCACCGTGGGCATGGGCACTGGATTGGGCTCTTCGGTAAACAACTTGGTTACCTCGCCGAACGCATTCGCCGCGCCGTAGATAGCGGAGTAGGTGTTGGGCGCCACCTGCACGCGATGGGCCGCCGCCGAGTTCAGGATGCGAATGCCCGGGTAGTAGAAGGTCACCCGATTGATGGCATCAGCGGTAATCAGATTGCCAAACCGGTCGAGCGCCATCGCCAGAGGAAACGGCGATTGCAGCGACTGCTCCGGGCTGATCGTTCCCACCGGCAGTTGGCTAAACGGCAGCAGGCGCACAATCCGCTGCGAGTGCGTGTCCGCTACCCAGATATCGCCCGATTGCGGGTTGACGTACACCGCCTGCGGAGCCCCCAGGCCACTGAAGTCCTGGCGGGCGGTGGCGTTGGCTGCCGACGTCCCCGCTTCGCTAAACACGGTGACGCGGTTTCCCAACACTTCTGCCACGTACAAGCGATCGTCGCTATCGGTGGCAATCCCCTTCGGCGAAGCTAACCGGTTCAGCGCGCCAACACCGCGGGCGCTATCGGTAAAGTTAGCTTGGCCAAACACGCCGTCCGCCGCTTGACCATTCTGGAAATCTCCACCCGCCGGCTTGCGGAAACGCAGCACACGGTTGTGCGTGTAGTCGGAAACCAGCACGCTGCCATCGGTTAAGAACGCAATGCCAGTGGGCGAGCGCATCGTGCGCGAGGTGGGATCCGTCGAGCGAGCGGTAAACGAGCCTTGTCCCAATACCAGATTCGGCTGTTTCAAGCCCGTCCCGGCCTGATCAAACGGCTTTGGAAAACGCAACACGCGGCCATTGCCCGTATCCGCCACCCACAGATTGCCATCCTTATCTACCGCCACGCAGGTCGGCGCATTCAAACCGCGTTCGCTGGTGGAACCGGCATCGCCCGTTGGCGCGTTCGCCACCGTTCCACTCAGATCAGCTTGGCCGATCACCAAGTTTGCCGAGTCTAGTGGCTTAATGCGCCGAACATCGGCGAAAGCCATCACGCGGTTGTTTTGAGAATCGGCCACGTACAGGCGATCACCGTCAAGCGCCACACAGGTGCCGCCCAATGTGTTACCAACGGCGGTGCGATCCCCGCCGGTGAATCCATCCAGAAAGTAAAATTCTTTCCCTTCCACCAAGTTCGCTCCGCCCTGATCAAAGCGTGTTTGCCCGATCACCCGGGAGGCGGCATTGAAGCCGAAGTCCCGGCCGGGCATTACCAGGATGCGGTTGTTCACTAAGTCGGCCACATACATTTCCGCGCCGCCAACCCAAACCGAAACTGGATACGAAAAACCATTCGGACCAATCGCCTGTCCGTTACGATTCGCTCGCCCCACATTGAAGGTGTCCTGGCCGATCACCGCTCGCGCCGGTGGCGAGATGCGCGTCGCCTCGGCAGGCCAACTCTCGAAAGGATCGAAGATCAAGATCCGATTGCTGCTGACATCGGGCACATAGAGATTGTTGTTGAATACGAAAATCCCCGGACGTGCGCCCTGCACGTCGCCAATGGCGAATGCTCCCGCCACAAATTCGTTGATCGGTGGCAAATTTCCCCCGCCCGTGGGCAGTGAGGGAATGCCGACAATCCGTGAAGCAAACTTGCCGTTGGTGAAGGGAGCTTCGAACACGAGCACCCGCGAAAATCCTGGCGTCCAGTCCCTTACAAACAAGCGGCCTCGACTATCAAACGCGATACCCGACGGGACGTAGAGATAGTCTTTCCTTACCTGAGGATCGGTAAAATATGGCGGAATATTGCGGCCAAGCGAACTCGTAAAGTCTGATCCGCCCAGCACCAAATCGGCCGCCGGCGCAAACCCGCCCCGGTCGATCGCCGCCGCCGGATAGCGCAAAACGCGATGATTCTGCGGGTCGACCACCCACAGATTTCGCTGCTGGTCGAAGGCCATCGCGCCTCGCGAAACCGCGGCAAATGGCTGCGACAGAAACAGTGACGTTTCGGACATCCCTTGTACGCCCGCCCCTTGATTGAATAGATTCTCGTTGATGCTCCGCTGCCCGATCACCAAGTCCACTTGCAACAGTTCCGCGTTCTGCGAAAAGGGTTTCGGAAACCGCAAAATGCGATTATTGCCCGAATCGGCCACATACAGATTGCCCACGCTATCGGTAATCACCGCACTGGGGCGATCCAGGCCGCTCGATAAGCGGGTATTCGACGGATCCGGCCCTTGCGCCGACGTAGACAGGAAATCACGCTGTCCGATCACTAAGTCCGCCGGCGCACCCGCACCCGCCGTAGCCGAGTTCTTCCACGCCAGCACGCGGTTATTGCGCGAATCGGCCACATACAGAATCGAGGTGGCGCTGGCCACATCCAACCAAACCGCCTGCGGGCCGTACAGCTCACGCCCTTCCACCAGATTGGGGCCACCCGTCAGGACGTTCGGCTTCGCCTGCCCCAAGACCTTGGTCGGGGCCACATTCATTACCACGGTGGGCTGCGCCACCGCGCTCGTCGCCACGACTATAAACGTCAAAGATCGCATCAAAAAATAGGATTTCATGGGTTTTCTACTCCGAACGGCGGAACGCGGGAAGTCGCCGGGATACTCCTCTACTTTATTACAGTTCCTCGAAAATCTATTCAGCTATCGGCCATTGGTTGTAAAACCTTGAGCCGGCAGATAGTTCACGCGTCACTCGACCGTCGTGATCTCCGGTAGCGCATAAGCAAAGCGCCCCGCGAACGTCTCGTCAAAAATCCGGAGCGTTTCCGGGTGAATCTTCCCGTTCGAAGCCAGGATGTGCGTCGAATCGAGACGATGAGGGCGGCCTCGCATATCGGTCACCTGCCCGCCTGCCTCTTCAATCAGCAACTTGCCCGCCGCCATGTCCCAGGGGCTCAAGCGAAACTCCCAGAATCCATCCAGCCGCCCACAGGCCACATGCGCCAAATCGATCGCCGCCGACCCGCTCCGCCGGATTCCATGCGTCACCATTGCCAGTTGATAGAAAAAGTGGATGTTCACATCGGAATGCCGCCGCCGCGTGGGGAACCCGGTCGAAAGCAACGCCACATCAATTGCCGGCGCTGGCGACACATGAATGCGCCGATGGTTCAAATACGCTCCACTGCCCCGCTCCGCCGTGAACATCTCATCGCGCGTCGGGTCATACACCACGCCCGCAATCAATTCACCCTTATGCTCTAGCGCCAATGTCACGTTGTATACCGGATAGCCGTGGGCGAAATTCGTCGTCCCATCCACCGGATCCACATACCAGCGATAGTCGCTACCCTTGTCATGCAGGCCAGTTTCTTCGGCGACAATCGTATGCGTCGGAAAATGCGACCCTAACCGTTCCAGGATCAGCGCCTCGCTCGCCCGGTCGGCTTCCGTCACCAGATCCTGCTCGCCCTTAATCTCGAAGCGAACGCCCTTATCGAAATACTTGGTGGTGAGCGCGCCAGCTTCACGAGCGATTCCGGCGGCAATCTCAAGGTAAGAAGTCATCTAGCGGTCGGGGTCCTCAAACAGATACTTGATCTCGTGCTTGTACACAAACAAGTTCGGCCCATCTTCCCGCGTCAGCCGGATAAAATGCCGGTCGTAGTACTCCACCGTTCCATGCAACAGGTCGTCGTTCTGCAGCTTCACCACCACCGGCGTCTTATCGTCAATCAATTGCTTGAGATAGATCGGTTCCGCTTGGGTGCTGTCGGGAGCGAGAGTTTTTGCTTTAGCCACTAGTACTAGTCCGAATCTCCATAATAGCCGTTGCGAGAGAGCAGCTGCAAACCATCTGCCGGAAGGCTCCCCGTTAGCTG